>JBDTNR010000199.1:0-6539 GCA_039933655.1 Betaproteobacteria bacterium
GTAGCAGGTGCGCCATTTCTTGGTGCCGCCGAAATCGCGCTGCGCCAAAGTGCCGTGCGCCTCGTCACGCTCGGTGATCGTCACCTTCTGGCCGTTGATGATCACCGTGCGGTCGCCGCGGCGCACGCGGCTCCACGGCACGCCCCAGGCGGCCAGCTCGCGCACGGCCTTCGGGGCGGTGTTGACGAACATCCGGACGACGGCCTGGTCCGCACCCCAGTCGGAGCCGCGCACGGTGTCCTCGAAATGGATGTCCTCGTTGTCGCCCTGGCCCTTGATCACGTTGCCGAGCGAGGCCTGCATGCCGCCCTGCGCCGCCTTGCTGTGCGAACGCTTGGGCGGCACCAGCGAGAGGATCGTCGCGTCGTACCCGCGCCGCTTCGCGGCAATGGCCATCCGGAGGCCGGCGAGTCCGCCGCCGATCACCAGCACGTCGGTATAGACGACCTTCATTTGGCGACTCCCGGTTGCGCCGCGCCCTGTTGGACGGACGCCGGCACGTAGCGTTCGCCGACCTTGTCCGCATGCTCGATGCCGATCTTGATGTACGCGGCGAGCGTGGCGAAGCCCAGCACCAGGAAGAACGCCGTCAGCGCCCACTTGAGCGCCTTCAGACGCTTGCGCGTCGCGTCGGGATGCGCGCCGTTGAACCAGCCCCACTTGACGGCAAGCCGATAGAGCCCGACGCCGCCATGGATCTCGACGGCGAGCAGCAGCACGATGTAGAGCGGCCACCAGCGATAGCTCCAGACCCGGTCGGCCGATTCGAACGGGCCGATCAAGCCGGGCTGCGTCAGCATCTGGAACAGGTGCGGCGCCGCGAGGAAGAACAACGCGAAGCCGGTGACGACCTGCCAGTACCACAGCGTCGTGTCCTCGTGCCGCATCAGCTTCATGTGGTCGCGATAGGACCGGTACTGGCGGTAATTGATGGGGAACTTGCGCACGGCGAGTGCCGCATGCACGACCAGCAGCACGACGATGCACGCGACGACGACCGAGACGATGCCGGGATACGCCCTTCCGAACAGGAAGTAGCCCTCGAACATCTTGGTGATCGTCCACATCGCGTCCTTGCCGAGCAGGATCGACGACACGAAGAACATGTGGCCCCACATGAAGAGCGCGAGCAGGAGGCCCGTCGCGCTCTGCAGGAAATCCAGACGCGCCGGCAACCGGCTCTTGCGCCGCGCGCTCGGGGCGCCCGACTTGGTCACTATCGTTTCGCTTGCATTCATCACATTCGAGGCTCCGGGTTCGTCCGTGACCCCGGTTGTGGCGCGGCGCGCGGCCGCATCGGCGCCTGCCGTGACATCGGGGATCGACCGCGTTCGCGTCGCGCCTTGCGCGCATTGGCGTGAATGGTGCTAACGCTAATGCGCCACCCGCACGCACCCATTGACATAGGTCAACTGCGAATTCGACAGCGAGTGCACGATAGGCATCGATCTCGGAAAGAGGGCGGCCCCAGTGCCGAGCGAACGTCCGGGAACGCGTTAACGGGGTGCCAGCATGTTCCAGATCCGCATTCACGGCCGAGGAGGTCAAGGTGTGGTTTCCGGCGCCGAGATGCTCTCGGTCGCCGCCTTCCGCGAGGGTCGCTTCGCGCAGGCGTTTCCGAGCTTCGGCTCCGAGCGGATGGGCGCGCCGGTGATGGCGTTCTGCCGCATCGACGATCGGGAAATCCGGTTGCGCGAGCCGGTGCTCGCGCCGGATGCACTCATCATCCAGGACCCGACGCTGCTGCACCAGGTGGACCTTTTCAACGGACTCTCCGCGGGCGGCTACATCCTCATCAACTCGACGCGCAGCTTCGACGAGCTGGGTCTCGCGGAGCTCCTGCGCGACGGCAAGGCCCATCGGCGCTGCACGGTGCCGGCGACCGAGCTCGCGATGAAGCACATCGGGCGGCCACTGCCGAATGCGGCGCTGCTCGGGGGTTTCGCGGCCATCAGCCGCCAGATCAAGCTGGCGTCCGTCATCGCGGCCATCCGCGAAAAATTCCCGCGGGCGATCGCCGAGCCCAACGTCGCCGCGGCGGAGGAGGCATACGCGCTGGTGAAGGGCGCGGAGGTGACGACGCATGCTTAAGCAGACGGAAGGTTCGCGCGCGGTGGCCGAAGCGGTCGCGCTGTGCCGGCCCGAGGTGATCTGCGCGTATCCGATCACCCCGCAGACGCACATCGTCGAGGCCGTGGGGGAAATGGTGAAGACGGGGGAACTCGCCAACTGCGAGTTCATCAACGTCGAATCCGAGTTCGCCGCGCTGTCGGTGGCGATCGGCGCGTCGGCCGCCGGTGCCCGCACGTACACGGCGACTTCGAGCCAGGGCCTGCTGTTCATGGCGGAGGCGGTCTATAACGCGTCCGGTTTGGGACTGCCGATCGTGATGACGATCGGCAATCGCGCGATCGGCGCGCCGATCAACATCTGGAATGACCATTCGGACAGCATGTCGATGCGCGACGCCGGGTGGATTCAGCTGTTCGCGGAAACGAATCAGGAGGCGCTCGACCTGCACATCCAGGCGTTCCGGCTCGCCGAGGAACTGTCGTGCCCGGTGATGGTGTGCATGGACGGCTTCATCCTCACGCATGCGTACGACCGCGTCGACATTCCGTCGCAGGCGCAGGTCGATGCCTACCTGCCGCCGTTCGAGCCGCGGCAGGTGCTCGATCCCGCGGAGCCGGTGACGATCGGCGCGATGGTCGGCCCGGAAGCGTTCACCGAGGTCCGCTACCTCGCCCATCACAAGCAGCTGCGCGCGCTCGCGCTGATCCCGCACCTGTCGACCGAGTTCGCCGCCCAGTTCGGCCGTGAGTCGGGCGGGTTGATCCGCACGTATCGCTGCGAGGACGCGGAGACGATCGTCGTGGCGCTGGGGTCGGTGATGGGCACGGTGAAGGAAGTCATCGACGAAATGCGCGCCGACGGCATCGCCATCGGCGGCGTTTCGATCTGCTCGTTCCGCCCGTTCCCGCTCGCGGTGCTGCGCGAGGCGCTCGAACGCGCGAAACGCGTCGTCGTGCTGGAAAAATGCCTGGCGGTCGGACTGGGCGGCATCGTGTCCGACGGCGTGCGCAAGGCGCTGTCCGGCATCATGCTCAAAGGCTACACGGTGATCGCCGGACTGGGCGGCCGCGCCATCACGCGCACTTCGCTGCGGCAGCTCTTCGACGACGCGCGCGCCGATGAACTCGAACAGGTGACCTTCCTCGACTTGAACGCCGACATCGTCGCGGGTGAGCTCGAACGCGAGACGCTGCTGCGCCGCTCCGGTCCGACCGCGGAGGCGATCCTGCGCCGGCTGGGCACGGTGGCATCCGGCATCGGATAGGCCGCTGGGTATTCCGCATTCACCGACATGGGGCCGCCCGCCTTGTAGGCGCCGGCCGGAAGCACAAAGGGCAACCGACTGTGAGCAAAATCGAAATGCTGGGCGAACGGCCCACGCAACGGCAGGCGGTGAAGTTCTACCAGACGGGCACGTTCACCGTCGGCAACCGGTTGCTGCCGGAGAACGTGCGTTCCGTGCAGGCCGACATGCGGCGGACGAATTCGCTCAACTCGGGGCATCGCGCCTGCCAGGGTTGCGGCGAGGCGCTCGGCGCCCGCTATGCGATCGACGCGGCGATGCGCGCGACTGACAACCAGCTCGTCGCGGTGAACGCGACCGGCTGCCTCGAGGTCTTCTCGACACCGTACCCCGAGACGTCCTGGCAGATTCCGTGGATCCATTCGCTGTTCGGCAATGCCGCGGCGGTGGCCTCCGGCGTCGCAGCGGCGCAACGGGTCAAGGGGCGCCGCGGCGTGCGCGTGGTGGCGCAGGGCGGCGACGGCGGCACCACCGACATCGGCTTCGGCTGCCTCTCGGGGATGTTCGAACGCAACGACGACGTGCTGTACATCTGCTACGACAACGAGGCGTACATGAACACCGGCGTCCAGCGTTCGAGCGCCACCCCGCCGGGCGCCCGCACCGCGACGACGCCTGCGCTGGGACGGCAGCCGGGCAACGTGTTCGGCACCGGCAAGAACGTGCCGCTGATCGCGATGGCGCATCGGATTCCCTACGTGGCCACCGCCAGCGTCGCCAACCTGCGCGACCTCGAACAGAAAGTGACGACGGCGATGGAGTTCCACGGCGCCCGCTACATCCATATCCACGTGCCGTGCCCGCTCGGCTGGGGCTCGCTGCCGGCCGACACCATCCGCATCGCGCGGCTTGCCGTCGAGACCGGCCTCTTCCCGCTGTTCGAGGCGCACGACGGCCACGTGACGGCGCGCACGCCGATCCGCCGTCGCGTCGCGGTCGACGAGTACCTGAAGCTGCAGAAGCGCTTCGCGCACCTGTTCGCCAATGCCGCAGGTCGCGAGCGCGTGGCGCTGATCCAGGCCATGGCCGATCGCAACATCGAGGAGTTCGGTCTGCTCGAGGAGGATGCTACGCGTGGATAAGCCGTTCGCGATCACGCTCGACGTCGGATCGAGCCTCGCCAACAAGACGGGGTCGTGGCGCACCAGCCGGCCGCTCTACGTCGACCGCCTGCCGCCGTGCAACCACGCATGCCCCGCCGGCGAGAACATCCAGGGCTGGCTGTACCACGCCGAATCGGGCGACTACGAGGCGGCATGGCGCGCGCTCGTCGTTGACAACCCGCTGCCGGCGATCATGGGGCGCGTCTGCTACCACCCGTGCGAAGGCGCCTGCAACCGCGGGCAGGTGGACGAGGCCGTCGGCATCAACTCCGTCGAGCGCTTCCTGGGTGACGAGGCACTGCGCCGCGGCTGGAAGTTCGACCCGCCACCACCGGCGAGCGGCAAGAAGGTGCTGGTGGTCGGCGCGGGTCCGTCGGGGCTGTCCGCCGCCTATCACCTGCGCCGGCTGGGCCATGCGGTAAAGATCGTCGAGGCCGGCCCGTTCGCCGGCGGCATGATGCGCTTCGGCATTCCGAAGTACCGCCTGCCGCGCGACGTGCTGGACGGCGAGGTCAAGCGCATCCTCGACTTGGGCGTCGAACTCGAACTGAACCGCAAGGTCACCGACGTCCGCGCGACGATGCTGGACGAGGGATGCGCGGCCGCGTTCCTGGCCGTCGGCGCGCACATCGCCAAGCGCGCATACATCCCCGCCGGCGAGGCGGCGCGCATGCTTGACGCGGTATCGGTGCTGCGCGGAATGGAGGACGAGGAAAAGCCGATGCTCGGTCGACGTGTCGTCGTGTACGGCGGCGGCAACACCGCGCTCGACGTCGCGCGGACCGCCAAGCGGCTGGGCGCCACCGAGGCGATCATCGTGTACCGACGTACGCGCGAGAAGATGCCCGCCCATGACTTCGAGGTCGAGGAGGCGCTGCAGGAAGGCGTGCTGATCAAGTGGCTGTCGACGATCAAGAACATGGCCGACGAGGGTACGCTCACCGTCGAGAAGATGGCGCTGGACGACAAGGGCTTTCCGCAGCCGACGGGCGAGTTCGAGACGCTCGAGGCGGATTCGCTGGTGCTGGCGCTGGGCCAGGACGTCGACCTGTCGCTGCTCGAGAATGTGCCGGGGCTCGAGATCAAGGACGGTGTCGTCCGCGTCGGCCCCAACATGATGACGGGCTTCGCCGGCCTCTTCGCCGGCGGGGACATGGTGCCGTCGGAGCGCACCGTCACCGTCGCCGTGGGCCACGGCAAGAAGGCGGCACGGCACATCGACGCGTGGTTGCGCGGCACTCGTTACGACGCGCCCGTCAAGCACGAGATCGCGACGTTCGAGAACCTGAACCCCTGGTATTACGCCGACGCCCCGAAGACGGTGCGGCCGATCCTCGATCTCGCGCGCCGCACGTCGACGTTCGATGAGGTCGTGAGCGGCTTGAACGAGACCAATGCGCTGTTCGAGGCGCGCCGCTGCCTGTCGTGCGGCAACTGCTTCGAGTGCGACAACTGCTACGGCGTGTGTCCCGACAACGCAGTCATCAAGCTCGGGCCCGGCAAGCGGTTCGAATTCAACTACGATTATTGCAAAGGTTGCGGCATGTGCGCGACCGAATGCCCGTGCGGCGCGATCACCATGGTGCCGGAAACGATTTAAGCGAGTTTGCCGGCGCCGGCTTCCAGCAGCGCCCACGCCGCGCTGCCGAATTCCTTTTTCCAGCGCGCGTAAAAACCGCCGTCCGCCAGCCGCGAACGGAATGTCGCGATGTCCGGCCGGGTGAACCGGATGCCGCGTTGGGCGAGCTTTATTTCGAGCTCGCGGTTCAGCGTTGCTGTGTGCGTGCGCTGGCGTCCCACGTGCTTTTTCACATTGCGTAAAACGATTTCCTGGATGTCAGCGCCGAGCCGTGCCCAGAAGCCGGGATTGGCGATCAGGTTAAAACCCGACCACATGTGCGACGTCAGCGCGATATGGTGTGTGACCTCGTCGAGTTTGAGCGATTCGGTGATCGCCAGCGGATTCTCCTGCGCGTCGACCCGGCGCTCGGCCAGCGCGCGATGGAGATCGAGCACGAATACCGGGAGCGGCGTGGCACCCAGGCTCCTGAACGTGTCAT
>JBDTNR010000200.1:0-6476 GCA_039933655.1 Betaproteobacteria bacterium
CGAGATCACGCCGACCTCGGTGGTGCCGCCGCCGATGTCGACGACCATCGAGCCCGTGGCGTCGGAGATCGGCAGGTCGGCGCCGATCGCCGCGGCCATCGGCTCCTCGATCAGGTAGACCTTCGACGCGCCCGCGCCCAGCGCGGACTCGCGGATCGCGCGGCGCTCGACCTGGGTGGAGCCGCAGGGAACGCAGATGATGATGCGCGGGGAAGGCGAGAAAAGGCGAGAATCCAACACCTTCTTGATGAACTGCTTCAGCATCTGCTCCGTCACGGTGAAATCGGCGATGACGCCGTCTTTCATCGGGCGGATGGCGGTGATGTTGCCCGGCGTGCGGCCGAGCATCTGCTTCGCCGCGAGACCGACTTCCTGGATCACCTTCTTGCCGTTGGGCCCGCCTTCCTGGCGAATCGCGACGACAGAGGGCTCATTCAGAACGATGCCCTTGCCGCGGACGTAGATCAGGGTGTTGGCGGTGCCTAAGTCGATCGCTAAGTCGCTGCCGAAGTAACCTTTGAAAAACTCGAACATGAATGCGTGAACCTGACTGAAAAGTGTGGGTCGCTGACCTCGAAAGGGCGGGGCGCTGCGGCAGCTTCCTGCAGCTTTCGGATCGCCATCGGCAAAAGGGGCCGCGCGCGCTCGAAAGAATGTCGATTATGATAACATTCCGCCTTTGTCCGAAGCACTGATTTGGCGCGGTTTTTTTCCTGTTTTTCACTCTGCTAGAGGCGGGCGGGGCCGCGCCGGCCCGCCGCGACACAATGACCGTTTTTTGCCGGAACGACGCCTTGGCGCCTCGTTTCCGCCCCCTGTCCCATGGCCCTGACCCTCGCTGACGTCCACCGCATCGCCCATCTGGCGCGCATCGAGATCGACGCCGATGCCGCCTCCGACGTCCATCGCAAGCTCCTGGCCATCTTCGCGATGATCAACGAGCTGCAGGCCGTCGACACCACCGGCATTGTCCCGATGGCCCATGCGCAGGACGTGATGCTGCCGCTGCGCGACGACGCCGTGACGGAAGGCGACCGCCATGCGCTGTTCCAGAGCGTGGCGCCAGCCGTCGAGGGTGGGCTCTACCTCGTGCCGCGGGTCGTGGAATGAGCCCCTACACTGGCACCGTCGCGGAACTGGCCGCGGCGTTGCGGGCGAAGAAGATCGGGAGCGTCGAGCTGACGACCGCGCTGCTCGCGCGCATCGAGCAGGCGCAGCCCACGCTCAACGCCTTCGTCACCATCGATGCCGAAGGTGCGCTCGAGCAGGCGCGCGCGGCCGACGCGGCGCTGGCCCGCGGCGACGCCGCGCCGCTCGCCGGCGTGCCGATCGCCCACAAGGACGTGATCATGACGGCCGGACTGCGGACCACCTGCAGTTCGCGAATGCTCGCTGACTTCACCGCCCCTTACGCCGCTTTCGTGGTCGAGGGCCTGAAGAACGCCGGTACGGTCCTGATCGGCAAGACCAACATGGACGAATTCGCGATGGGCTCGTCGAACGAGACCTCGTATTTCGGCACCGTGAAGAATCCGTGGAATGTCGCGTACGTGCCGGGCGGCAGCTCCGGCGGCTCGGCCGCGGCCGTGTCCGCCCGCCTCGTCCCCGGCGCCACCGGCACCGATACCGGCGGTTCGATCCGCCAGCCCGCCGCGCTGTCGGGCATCTGCGGCTTGAAGCCCACGTACGGCATCTGCTCGCGCTACGGCCTCATCGCCTTCGCGTCGAGCCTCGACACGCCCGGCATGTTCGCGCGCACGGCGCAGGACTGCGGCCTGCTGCTGAACGCCATGGCCGGACACGACGCGCGCGATTCGACGTCGCTCGATCGCCCGCGCGAGGACTACACGCGCGACCTCGAGTTGCCGCTGACGGGACTGCGCATCGGAATGCCGGCCGAGTACTTCGGCGACGGCATCGACGCCGATGTCGCGGCCGCCATCGACGGCGCGCTTGCGGAATTCCGCAAGCTGGGCGCCACGACGGTTGCGATTTCGCTGCCCAACGTCAAGCTGTCGGTGCCCGTGTACTACGTCATTGCGCCGGCGGAAGCCTCGTCGAACCTGTCGCGCTTCGACGGCGTGCGCTACGGCCACCGCGCGGAGAAGTACGCGGACTTGAACGACATGTACAGGAAGTCGCGCGCCGAAGGCTTCGGCGCCGAAGTGAAGCGGCGGATCCTCGTCGGCACCTACGTGCTGTCGCACGGCTACTACGATGCGTACTACCTGAAGGCGCAGCAGGTGCGGCGGCTGATCGCCGACGATTTCTCGCGTGCGTACCAGCAATGTGACGTCATCATGGGCCCTACGGCGCCGTCGGCGGCGTTCAGGATCGGCGACAAGACCGACGACCCGGTGCAGATGTACCTGAACGACATCTTCACCATCGCCGGCAACCTGACTGGCGCGCCGGGGATCTCGATTCCCTGCGGCTTTGACCGGCGCGGACTGCCGATCGGACTGCAGATCCAGGCCAACTATTTCGCCGAGGCGAAGCTGCTGAATGTCGCTCACCAGTATCAGCAGGCCACCGACTGGCATGCGCGCGCGCCATCGGGGTCAGAGCTGTAGTGGTAGAAGCTCATGCCCAGCCAGCTGGCAAAGATCGCATTACATCTCCACCTTAGGGGTCAGAGCTGCAATACGCTCTGGCGGACAGAGCCAATTGTCAGGGGGCGGAGCGCGATCTCCACCTTAGGGGTCAGAGCTGTAATACGCTCTGGCGGACAGAGCCAATTGTCAGGGGGCGGAGCGCGTATTACAGCTCTGACCCCTAAGGTGGAGATCTCCGTGGCGAAAGAGGTGTGAACGCATGAAGTGGGAAACCGTCATCGGCCTTGAGACGCACGCTCAGCTCTCGACGGTCTCCAAGATCTTCTCCGGTACGTCGACGGCGTTCGGCGCGGCACCGAACACGCACGCGTCTGCCGTCGATATCGCGCTGCCCGGCGTGCTGCCGGTGCTGAACCGCGGCGCGGTCGACCGCGCGATTCGCTTCGGTCTCGCCGTCGGCGCGACGATCAATCGGCGCAGCGTGTTCGCGCGCAAGAATTATTTCTATCCCGACCTGCCGAAGGGCTACCAGATCTCGCAGTTCGAGATTCCCGTAGTCGCCGGCGGCGAGGTGCCGATCGTCTCGCCCACACGGGGTGAATTGCGCGTGCGGCTGACGCGCGCGCATCTCGAAGAGGACGCCGGCAAGTCGTTGCACGAGGACTTCCATGGCATGACCGGCATCGACCTGAATCGCGCCGGAACGCCACTGCTCGAGATCGTGTCCGAGCCGGACCTGCGCAGCTCCGACGAGGCCGTCGCCTATGCGAAGGCGCTGCACGGACTCGTGCGCTGGATCGGCATCTGCGACGGCAACATGCAGGAAGGCAGCTTCCGCTGCGACGCCAACGTGTCGGTGCGGCCGCTTGGCTCGGACACGCTCGGCACCCGCTGCGAGATCAAGAACCTGAACAGCTTCCGCTTCATGCAGGAGGCGATCGAATTCGAGGTGCGCCGGCAGATCGAACTGATCGAGGACGGCGGCACCGTGGTGCAGGAAACGCGGCTGTACGACCCCGACCGCCACGAAACGCGGTCGATGCGCAGCAAGGAAGACGCGCAGGACTACCGCTACTTTCCCGATCCGGACTTGCCGCCGCTGGTGATCGGCGAGGACTGGATCGCGCGCGTGCAGGCCGCCATGCCGGAACTGCCGGAGGCGATGAAGGCGCGTTTCGTCGAAGAGGATGAGCTTGTCTCCGAGACGGCGAGGAAGCTTGTCAACAGCCGCGCGATGGCCGACTACTACGAAGCCACAGTTCAAGCCGGTGTCGACGCGAAGCTCGCAGCCAACTGGATCGTCGGCGATCTTTCGGCAGCCCTGCATAAGTCGGAGCTCGACATCGCGCAATCACCGGTCTCGCCGGACCAACTCGCTGGCCTGCTGAAGCGCATCGCCGACGGGACGATTTCCGGCAAGATCGCGAAGGATGTGTTCGACGAAATGTGCAAGGTGAGCGCGTCACGTTCGGTGACGCTTGACGGACAAACCCTCGTAGCGAAGGCAGGTCTAGTGTCGGGGATCGTGACTGCCGACCAGATCATCGAGGCGAAGGGACTGCGCCAGATTTCCGACGAAGGCGCCATCGCGAAAATCGTCGACGACGCGATCGCCGCCAATCCCGCCATCGTCGCCGAGTACAAGGCCGGCAAGGAAAAGGCGTTCAATTCGCTCGTCGGCAAGGTGATGGCCGCCTCGAAGGGCAAGGCCAATCCCGCGCAAGTCAACGCGACCCTCAAGAACCGGCTCGGCTGACCGCGCGCGCCGTTGCCGAGCTGCACGTATTGCGCGTCGTACCGGTTGACCCGGACGCCCGGGACCGTGCGCATCAGGCGCGACAGCAGGTCGTTCCGGCGAAAGACTGACCCCGGCGACGGTCGCTCGCGCCGGACGGTTCGGGCGACGACGCGCAGCGCCGCGCCCGGGTCGGATCCCGCTAGAAGCGGCCGTAACGCCAGCGCAGGCTCTGCAGCTGGTCCTGCGCCTCGGCCCACTCGTTGTTGTCGATCGCGAAGCTGACGCGTTGCAGCCGGTGCATCATGTAATCGGCATCGGGCTTGGACATCCGCATCGAACGCGCGTCCGCGACGAGCAGGTTCAGCCCGGTGCGCGTCTCCGGCTCGGACTTGGCGGCGATGCCCGCCATCGTGATGTCCCAGTGCTGCTTGGATTCCGCGCTGGTCGGAGCCGCCGCGTAGAGCGTCGGGAACCGGTACGTCAGCGTGTTGCAGCCGGTGAGCATCGCGGAAGCGAGTGCTAAGCCCGACACGAGAAGTGCTACGCGGATCTTGGGCATGGTCAATCCTTTACGGGCAGCAAACGGTCAAGGATCAAGACGCACGTTGCGGATCGCTGCCGGCAATCCGCCGCGTACGGCTCCTAGATTACCAGCCGACCGGGAATTGAGGGCCAGACTCGCATTTTTTCCCGCTGGCAGGCACTGCGCGCGACCCTCGAGGTCCGCCGGCGGAAAGAATGCGAGTCTGACCTTCATTTCCTGACCCTCACTTCCCAACGATTGACGTTCCCGCTCGCTCGTGCCGCCAATTACAGCTCTGACCCCATTGCCACGATGACGCCGAGCAGCGCGTTGCCATAGCGCTCGAGCTTGCGGCCGCCGATTCCCGGAATGGCCGCCAGCGCGTCGTGCGAACGCGGCCGCTGCCGCGCAAGTTCGGTCAACGTGCTGTCGTGCAGGATGACAAAGGCCGGCACCGACTGCGCCCGCGATTCGGCCAGCCGCCACTGCTTCAGGCGTTCGAGCAATCCGGCGGCGGCGGGCGGGAGGTCGGCGCCCGCGCCGGCACGCGCGCGCTTGCCCCGTGCGCCCGGTGCGACGACGCGGCGCATCTCGACCGCCTGCTCGCCCTTCAGCACCGGGCGGCTCGCCGGCGTCAGCGTCAGCGCGCCGTACGATTCATGGTCGACGCGCGCGAGTCCGAGCGCGACCAGTTGCCGGAACACGCCGCGCCACGCGGTCTCGTCCAAGTCGGCGCCGATGCCGAACACCGCCAGCTTGTCGTGGTCCCACTTGGTCACGCGCTCGCCGGCCTTGCCGCGCAGCACGTCGATCAGGTGGACAGCGCCGAAGCGCTGGCCCGTCCGGTAAATGACGGACAGCGCCTTTCGTGCCGCCTCCGTCGCATCCCACGTTTGCGGCGGCGCCAGGCACGTATCGCAGTTGCCGCACGGTGCCGACGCCTCTGCGAAGTACGCGAGCAGCTGCATGCGGCGGCAGGCGGCGGTCTCGCACAGGCCGAGCAGCGCGTCGAGCTTGGCCGATGACACGCGCTTGAACGCATCGCTCGCCTCCCCGCCTTCGATCAGGCGCCGCTGCTGGACGACATCCGCCAGGCCGTAGGCCATCCACGCGTCGGCCGGTTCGCCGTCGCGGCCGGCTCGGCCGGTCTCCTGGTAGTAACCTTCGACGCTCTTCGGCAGGTCGAGGTGCGCGACGAAGCGCACGTCGGGCTTGTCGATGCCCATGCCGAACGCGATCGTCGCGACGATCACCACGCCCTCCTCGCGCTGGAAGCGGGCCTGATGGTCGCTGCGCGTCGCGGTGTCCATGCCGGCGTGATACGGCAGCGCGCGAATACCCTTGCCTTGGAGCCACACCGCCGTCTCGTCGACCTTGCGGCGCGACAGGCAGTAGACGATGCCGGCATCCCCCGGATGTTCGTCGCGGATGAAACGCAGGAGCTGGTCGCGCGGCTCGGCCTTGTCGACGATCGTGTAGCGGATGTTGGGGCGGTCGAAGCTCGACACGAAGACGCGTGCGCGGTCGAGCGCCAGCCGCGCGATGATTTCCGTGCGGGTCTGTGGATCGGCGGTGGCGGTGAGCGCAATGCGCGGAATGTCGGGAAAGCGCTCGTGCAGCACCGAGAGTCCCAGGTACTCCGGCCGGAAATCGTGGCCCC
>JBDTNR010000201.1:0-6449 GCA_039933655.1 Betaproteobacteria bacterium
GCCATGGTCCGGATCCCAACCGGCGTCGAAGAACTTCATGCCGATCACCGAGGCGATCGGCGCCAGCAGCGACAGCGGCAGGATGAACCTGCGCAACAGTTCCTCGACCGTCGTATCCTCGCGCGCAATCAGGTCCCACTCGTCGGCCGGTCGCACGACGATGCCCAGGATTCGCTGCCAGGTGGCCATCGGGAAATTATAGGCCTGGAGCCGGGTTGACGGTGACCGGACGCGACCGCGATACTCGAGCGAACTGCCAACGGGCCCATAGCCGCACTTGGAGGCGGCGGGAGAACGGCGATGGAGATGAAGCGGATGTCGGGGGGCAGCCTGCGCGCTGCCGGGTACGATGCGCGCGAGCGCAGGCTCGTCGTCGAGCTCACCGCCGGCACGTTCGAATACGGCGGCGTGTCGGCGGAAGTGTGGCGTCGCTTCTCGACCGCTTCGTCGCCATGGAGCTATTTTCGCGACAACATCGAGGAGGAGTTCGCCGGGAAGCGCATCCGTTGACCGCGCATGCGCCGACGGCAGGAGGGAGAAGCCCCCCGGCCGCGGCACATTCGGCGGTCCGCCCGGATTACTGGATCGTCAGCTTCCGACCCGTGACCTGCGGCTTTTTCGCAAGCGTCAGCTCGAGCACACCGCCTTCGTATTTTGCCTGACTCGTGTTCTCGTCCAGCTCCACCGGCAGCACGAAGCTGCGATAGACGGCGCCGTAGTAGCGCTCGCTGCGCAGCAACCGCTCGCCGTCCTTCTGTTCCGCGTCGCGCTTCACCTCGGCGGAAATGGTGACCTGGTTGCCTTCGATCGAAACGTGGATGTCCTCTTTGCTGACGCCCGGGATCTCCGCGTGCACGACGAACGCATCGGACTTCTCGGTGACGTCGACCTTCACCAATGCGGGTGTGTCGCGGGCTTCGCGCACGGGCTTGAAAAAGCCACGGAAAAGCTCGTCGATTCCGGCGTCGGCAAACGGGCCATACACTTGCAGTCCATTCATGTCTTGTCTCCTGGCTGTGAAATTGGGTGCGCGGGCCATTGGCCGGATTGATCTCGCGCAACGCCGGCACCCGCTGGCAATGGGAATCTAGGGTCGTCGTCCGCGGATTCAAGTCCCCCCTTTGCGAATGCGCTTGCCTTTCGGGGGCGACCGATGGACGATGGGCCGTGCGCCCCGCATTCGGGACGCCCACCGCCTCGATGGAGAACCGCAATGACCGCAAAGCTGACCGCGACTGAACGCGGCACCCTGGGGAGCCAGCTCGAAGCCCGCCGCCGCGTACTGCGCGCCGAGCTCCAGGCCAAGCTCAATTCACACGACAACCCCGCGCTGCTGGGATTGCGCAACCGGATGGAAGAGACGGACGACTGGGCGGTCGCCGATCTCGAAACGGCGCTCGATGTCGCCGAGGTGTCGCGCGACGCCGGCGAGTTGCGCGAGGTCGAGATCGCGCTCGGCCGCATCCAGGACGGTACCTACGGCACCTGCGTCGAATGCGGCATGCCGATTCCCTACGCGCGGCTTGCCGCGAACCCGTCCGCACCGCGCTGCATCGCGTGCCAGGAAAAGCTCGAAGCCGGCCAGCATCGCGGCCACGTGTCGCTGTAGCCACCTGCTCCCCGAGACCCCGCGAGCCGGGGTCGGCGGCACGTTCGGTTAGAATGTGCCGAACCGCTTCCACCGGCGCCGGCAACTCGCAGGCGCGTCCTTCTTCGGGCAGATCGCGTGACGACGATGAACTACCGCAGGCTCGGCCACTCCGGGCTTCGAGTGAGCGAGCTTTCGCTCGGTTCCTGGGTGACGTACGGCAACCAGATCGGCACCGAAGTCGCCCGCGAATGCATGGCCGCCGCCTACGATGCCGGCGTCAATTTCTTCGACAACGCCGAGGTCTACGCCAAGGGCGAGTCCGAACGCATCATGGGCGAGGCGCTGCGCAAGCTCGCATGGCGCCGCTCGTCGTACATCGTATCCACCAAGTTCTATTGGGGGATGCACGAGGGCCCCAACGAGAAGGCCACGCTCAACCGCAAGTATCTGCTGCAGGCGATCGACGGCGCGCTCGAGCGGCTCAAGCTCGACTACGTGGACCTGGTCTTCTGCCACCGTGCCGATCCGCACACGCCGATCGAGGAGACGGTGCGGGCGATGTCGGACATGATCACGGCCGGCAAGGCGAACTATTGGGGCACGTCGGAATGGTCGGCGGCCGAGATCGCGGCGGCCTGGCAAATCGCCGAACGCCATCACCTGCACAAGCCCGTGATGGAACAGCCGCAGTACAACCTCTTCCACCGCGAACGGGTGGAGCGGGAGTACGCGCGCCTCTATGCCGACATCGGACTCGGCACCACGATCTGGAGTCCGCTCGCGTCGGGCCTGCTGACCGGCAAGTACAACGATGGCATCCCGCCCGATTCGCGCGGCACCATCAAAGGCTACGAGTGGCTCGCCGAGCGGCTGACCGAGCCCGCGAAGATCGCGAAGGTCAGGAAACTCGCACCGATTGCCGAGGACCTGGGCTGCACGCTCGCGCAGTTGTCGATCGCGTGGTGCCTCAAGAACCCGCATGTCTCCACCGTGATCACCGGTGCCAGCCGGCCGGCGCAAGTGCGGGAAAACATGCAGGCGCTCGATGTCGTCGGCAAGCTCGACGGCTTGGTCATGGCGCGCATCGACGCCGCCATGGCGGACTGAACGCCTACTTCGATGCCCGCCCCGGTCGCGCTGATCACCGCCGCCAGCAAGGGCATGGGGGCCGCCTGCGCGCGCGAACTGGCAGCACGCGGCTACCGCGTGTCGCTGCTCGCCCGCTCCGCTGACGTCGAATCGCTCGCGCGCGAATTGGGCGGCGGGGCGACGCGCGGCAGTGTCGATTCGGCCGACGATCTCGAACGCTTCGTCGCGGAGTCGCTGGCCGCGTACGGCCGCATCGATGCCGTCGTCAACAACACCGGAAACCCACCGAAGGGGCTGCTGCTCGAACTCACCGACGGCGACTGGCACGCGGGACTCGACATGTTGCTGCTGAACGTCGTTCGGATGTCGCGCCTCGTGACGCCGGCGATGCGCGCACAGGGCGGCGGCGCGTTCGTCAACATCTCGACGTTCGCGGCGTTCGAGCCGGACGCGCGGTTTCCGGTGTCCTCCGCGCTGCGCGCCGCGCTCGGGAGCTTCTGCAAGCTCTATGCGGACCAGGAGGCGCGCCACGGCATCCGGATGAACAACGTGCTGCCCGGATTCATCGACACGCGCCCCGTCAACGAGGCGATCCGCACGGCGATTCCCGCGGCGCGGTACGGACGCGCGGAGGAAATCGCCAAGACCGTGGCGTTCCTGTTGTCGGCCGACGCCGGTTACGTCACCGGGCAGAACCTGCGGGTTGACGGCGGCGTCACGCGCTCGGTATGAACGGAATCCACGATGCGCCGCGTATCGACGATCGCTTTCTGGCTATGGCCGGGGGCCGCGATGGCCGCGCTGTTCGGTAGCCTGTTCGCCGGCACTCCACCCGCCGATCTGGGCGCGCGCAACGGCCGGCTGGCCGCGTGCCCGGCCAAGCCGAACTGCGTGTCGAGCCAGGCCGCTGACGCCTCCCACCGGACCGAGCCGCTCCCCTTCACCGGCAGCGCGACCGAGGCGCTGGCGACACTGGCCCGCGTGGTGGCCGGGGAGCCGGGCGCGACGATCGTCACCCGCGGCGACGGCTACCTGTACGCGACGTTCCAGACGCCGTTGATGGGCTTCGTCGACGATGTCGAATTCGTCGTCGATGCCGCGCGCCGCGTCATCGACGTGCGTTCTGCGTCGAGACTCGGCCACAGCGACCTCGGCACCAACGGCAAGCGCGTCGAGATGCTGCGGGCCGCCTTCGCCGGAGCTCGCGCATGAACCCGCTGGCAAGCTGGATGGAGGAGCAGCGCTCCGCGTTCCTGTATCGGGTGTGCGCCGAAGCGGAATCGGGCAACCTGCGCGCCAAGCTGTTCCAGCGATTTGCCGGCGAAGCCGAAGCCCAGTCGGCGATCTGGCGCGCACAGCTGACGGCGCGCGGTAATCCGCCGCCGCCGCCTTACGTGCCCGATTCGCGTACACAGCTCGTCGTACGCCTCGTCCGCTGGCTGGGTCCACGGCGGATGAAACCGGTGTTGGCCGCGATGAAGGTGCGCGGCATGGCGGTGTACGGCACGTCGTTCGGCGCCGACAAGGGCCACGCGTTGCCCACCGCCGGCGGCGGCATGGCGTTGCGCCACCGCAGCCTGGGCGGCGGCGGCAACATGCGCGCCGCCGTGTTCGGCGTCAACGATGGCCTCGTGTCGAACGCGAGCCTGATCCTGGGTGTCGCCGGTGCGAGCGGCGATGCCCGCATGGTGCTGGTGTCCGGCGTGGCGGGACTCGCCGCCGGGGCCTTCGCGATGGCCGCCGGCGAGTATGTGTCGGTCCGCTCGCAGCGCGAGCTTTACGAGCACCAGATCGCGCTCGAGCGCAACGAACTGGCGCAGTACCCGGAGGCCGAAGCGCGGGAGCTGGCGCTGATCTACGCCACCAAGGGACTGCCGCGCAGGGAAGCGACGAAGCGTGCCAGGCAGATTGTCGCGGATCCGGAAAATGCGCTCGACGCGCTCGCGCGGGAAGAACTGGGGCTCAACGCGGCCGACCTCGGTTCGCCCCTCGGCGCCGCGACCAGTTCGTTCCTCGCCTTCGCGGGCGGCGCGGCGCTGCCGCTCATGCCGTTCCTGTTCAACGCGGGAGACCTCTCGCTGCCGATCGCGATCGCGATCACCGGGGTGGCGCTGTTTGCCATCGGCGCGACGCTGTCGCTGTTCACCGGACGCAGCGCGTGGTTCTCCGGCGCACGCATGCTCGCGCTGGGCGCGCTCGCCGGCGGTGTCACGTACGGCATCGGACGGTTGTTCGGTGTCGCGCTCGGCTGATCGCGGCGATCGCCGCACCAAACGCAAGCCCGCGTCACCGATCGCCACCGCGGGCCGCGCGCCCTCGCCAACGATCGCGGGACCCGTGATCGTTCTCAAGGAGGGGCGCGAAAAATCGCTGCGACTGCGCCATCCATGGATATTCTCCGGCGCGATCGAGCGCGTCGATGGCGCGCCGGAATCCGGCGGGACCGTGACCGTCGTCGGCGCCGACGGCCAATGGCTCGCACATGCCGCGTGGTCGCCGAAATCGCAGATCAGCGCGCGCGTCTGGTCGTTCGCCGCCGGCGACATCATCAACGACGCGTTTTTCGTACGCGCCGTCGGCCGCGCCGCGGCCGCACGCGCGTCGCTGCTCGATGCCGAGCACACCGGCGCGCGCCTGATCCACGGCGAGTCCGACGGCTTGCCGGGGGTCATCGCCGATCGCTACGGCGAGGTGGTGGTGCTGCAATGCGCGTCGGCGGGCGCGGAACGCTGGCGAACCACGATTGCAGCGGCGCTCGCCGGACTACCCGGCGTCGACTGCGTGTTCGAGCGCTCCGACGCCGAGGTACGCACTCTCGAAGGACTGGCGCCGCGAATCGGCGTGGTGAACGGAATACTGCCGCGGGTCGTGGCCATTCGCGAACACGGCCTCAACTATCGTGTCGACCCCGTGGCCGGGCAGAAGACCGGCTTCTATCTCGACCAACGCGACAACCGCCACGTGGTGCGCGAACTGGCGCACGACCGGCGCGTCCTCAACGCCTTCTGCTACAGCGGAGGCTTTACTCTCGCTGCACTGGCTGGAGGCGCACGCGACGTCACGTCGGTCGACAGTTCCGCCGACGCGCTGGCGCTGGGCCGCGAGAACGTCGCGCTCAATCCGCTGCTCGCCGCGAGCCGCAACCAGTGGCTGGAAGCGGACGTATTCACCGATCTGCGCCGGATGCGCAACGAAGGCGCCGCGTTCGACCTGATCGTGCTCGACCCGCCCAAGTTCGCGCCCACCGCCGCGCATGCGCAACGCGCCGCACGCGCGTACAAGGACATCAACCTGCTCGCGCTGAAATTGCTCGCGCCGGGCGGCCTGCTGGCCACGTTTTCATGCTCCGGCGGCATCACCGCCGATTTCTTCCAGAAGATCGTCGCCGGCGCCGCGCTGGATGCCGGCGCGGACGCGCAGATCCTGCGCCGGCTCGGCGCCAGTGCGGACCATCCGGTCGCGCTCGGCTTTCCCGAAGGCGACTACCTCAAAGGACTGCTGATCCGCAAGGCGTAGTGCCGCGCGGCCACGGGCGATTCGCGTCAAAAAACAAGGCCGCAGAGGGCGAACCCTTGCGGCCTTGTCAGACTCGGCCGGATGGACAGGAGGTCACCCGGCCGTGTTCAGCAAATCTTCCCCGTCAGGAGGCTGCCTTCATGCACTCGCTCTGGGCCTTGGCGCGCTCTTCCTTCGCCATACCCGCGGTCTTCTTGTTGCACATCGCCATCCTGCTTTCGGCCTTCACCGGCGCCGGCGTGGCCGACAGGCA
>JBDTNR010000202.1:0-6431 GCA_039933655.1 Betaproteobacteria bacterium
GGCCCGTCGCCGCGAACGCGAATCGCGCTGCGCTCACGCCGCGGTCTTCCGCAACAGCCACAGGAACAGCGGCACTCCGGCCAGCGCCGTCAGCACGCCCACCGGCAATTGGGACGGCGCGATCACCGTGCGCGCGAGCGTGTCGGCCAGGACTAGCAGCGCTCCGCCCGCCAGAGCGGACGCCGGGAGCAGATAACGCTGGTCGTTGCCGATGACGAGGCGCACCGCGTGCGGCACCACGAGGCCCACGAAACCGACGCTGCCGGCCACCGTGACGGCGATCGCCGTGGCCGCTGCCGCCAGCGCATGCAGCGCGAACGTCACCGCGCGGACGGGAACGCCCAGGCTTGCCGCCGTCGTGTCGCCGCGCGCCAGCAGCGTCGCGTCGCGCGCGAGCGGCAACGCGAGCAGCAGCACGACGACGAGCGCGGCGAGTGCCAGCGCGCCATGGGTCGCGCCCGACAGGTCGCCGATCAGCCAGAACAACATGCCGCGCACTTGCGCATCCGGCGCCAGCGACAGGATCAGCATGATGAGCGCGCCCCAGCCAGCCGCGACGACGATGCCGGTGAGCAGCAGTCGCGTCGGCGACCAAGCACCCTGGCCGCGCGCGAGTCCGAAGACCAGCATCGTCGAGATGCTCGCGCCGACGAACGCCGCAGGTGTCGCAAGCGCAGCCACGCCGAGCAGCAGCGCGGTCAGGGCGCCGCACGCGGCGCCACCGGACAGGCCGAGCACATACGGGTCGGCCAGCGGATTGCGCAGCAGCACCTGCATCAGCGTCCCCGCCACCGCGAGCAGACCGCCGACGGCAAACGCTGCCACCGCGCGCGGCAGCCGCAGTTCGCGCACGACCGTGCCCGCCGTGTCCTGCGCGCCGCCCGCAAGCGCGCGCCAGACGGCAGCCAGGCCAATGTCCACGCTGCCGACGGCGAGCGCCAGCAGCAGCGCGCCAATCGCCGTGCAGGCGAGCGCCGCCAGAACCGGCAACGGGGAAAGTCGATGCACACGAAGCCTGTAGGACTGTGGAAGCGTGAATTATAGGCATCGCAGACCGACGCGCCGCGAGGCCTATAATTCGCCTCCTGCCTCGCGTCCCCACGCGTATCACCGGAATGCGATGAACAAGGCCTTCACCCGCGAGAGCGAAGAAACCGAAGACGACGATGTGCCGGATGGCGCGCCGCTGCTGCCGGCCGGCACCAAGAACTACATGACACCCGGCGGATTCGCCCGGCTCAAGGCGGAGCTCGATCGCTACCTGACGACGGAACGGCCGGAGCTGGTGGCCACGATCGCGTGGGCGGCCGGCAATGGCGACCGATCCGAGAACGGCGATTACATTTACGGCAAGAAGCGGTTGCGCGAAGTCGACCGGCGCATCCGCTTCCTGATCAAGCGTCTCGACAACGCGGAAGTCGTCGAGCCGACGGCGCACGGCGCGGACGAGGACCAGGTGTTTTTCGGGGCCACCGTCGACGTCGTCAACGGCCGTGGTGAGCGGCGGACGCTGAGCATCGTCGGCGTCGACGAAATCGATACGGCGCGCGGGTACATAAGCTGGGTGTCGCCGATGGCGCGTGCCCTCATCCGGGCCCGCGAAGGCGACACCATCACGCTGCAGACGCCCGGCGGCACCGAGGAACTCGAAATCGACGTCGTGCGGTACGTGCCGCTCGCCACCGGCGAGCCGATGGGCGGAGGCACGCGTGGTTGACGCGCCGCGCGCGCCCCGCCAATATTGACGTCGCCTCCTCCGCGTCACGCCCCATGGAATCCGATCTTTCCCAGCTCGAACAGAAACTCGCCACGCTGATCGCGCATACGCGCGCGCTGCGCGCCGCGAACGAGTCACTGCGCCGCGACCTCGTGGCCGCGACCGACCGCAACCGCGAAATGACGATCAAGGTGCAGCAGGCCGGCGCACGCCTGGACGCGCTGATCGCCCGGATGCCGTCGGAATGAGCGCGGCGGCCGAAGGGGAACGCGAATGACGGCCAAGAGCGCCGACGCGGGCGGACGCACGGTCCAGCTCGACATTCACCTGCTCGGCCGCGACTACAAGGTTGCGTGCAAGGAACACGAGCGCGCCGACCTGCTCGAAGCCGTCGCGTTCCTCGACCTGCGGATGCGCGAGATCCGCGAGGCGAGCAAGACCGCGGGGGCGGACCGCATCGCGGTGATGGCGGCGCTCAATATCGCCAACGACCTGCTGCGCGAACGCAAGTCTTCCCTGGCCACGCCGCCCGTGTCGCAGGGCAGCGACGTTGACGGTACCGCGGCGCGGCGTAGAATCCAGTCCATGCACGCGGCGATCGACCAGGCGCTGGCGGGCCAGGAAAAGCTGTTCTGATTCACCATGCGGCGGGATTGCCCGCCGTTGCTGTCAATGTTCCCTGGGGTGTGCGAGCCAGCCAGATATTCCTTGAACCAATGCTCTCGTAGCGAGGTTGCCTTTGCCTTTTGCGAGCCGGTGTGCGCCCCCACGTGGAAGCGCCTTAAGGTTCCGGCAGGCGGCCATTCTTGAACCCAGGTTCAGGATGAGGTTGGCACGGCATCACCGGGGAACACCCTTTTCGCGCACGGAAATTCGCAACAGGGCACGTCAGGATTTCCCTCGCCAGGAGTATGGGTGACCGCGCCGTCCGCCTGTTGCGGCGCGGCGCCCCCGCCCCCGCCCGTCATCCTTTTCGACATGTTGATCCTCATGCCGTCGCGCGCGTACGTGGCCCGTGCTGCCATCGTCGGCGCTCTGTTGCTATTCCCGGCCGTGGCGCTCGCGCAACAGGCGCCGGCCAAGACCTCGCCAAAAGGACCCGACCAGTCCATGCTGATAGGCATCTACGAAATCATCGACGCCAATGACAAGCGTGCGTGCTGGGGCAAGCCCGGCGGGCCGCGGCCGACCGATTTCACGAGCGCGCCGGGGAGCGGCCGCACGCTCCAGTACTGGCATTTGATCAGCAGGGAATTGGGGAAGTGATGGTAGGCGGCGACAGGTCGTGGATCATCGTCCTCGGCGCGACCTGTCCGCTTGCTGCCCGTGTCGGTCAACCCGTAGATCGACGTCATTTCCGATCCGACGTACGTCGTCGCCGACGATTTCGCGCGTGAAGTGTCGGATGCGCGCGTGTACGAGGGCGTCCACTTTCGTTTCTCCACCGAGACCGGTTCCAGCATGGGGCTGCAGATCGGCCGCCAGGCGGCGATGAAGCTGCAGCTGATGGCGCAAGGCGGCGATGCATGGGTCGCCACGGCATCCGCGGCAGCCCGGGCATGGGACCTGCGATAAGCGAATCGTCTTGAACGTCGGGGGGATGCTCCGGGTTCGAGCCGCCCTGTGATACTTTCGTGGGGTTGGCTCGAACAAGAACGGGTGTCCTGTGCCTTACTGGCTGATGAAATCCGAGCCGGACGAGTTCTCGATTGACGATCTCGCCCGCGCCCGCGGCAAGACCACGCCGTGGTTCGGCGTGCGCAACTACCTGGCGCGCAACTACATGCGCGAGATGAAGGTCGGCGAATGCGCGTTCTTCTATCACTCGAGCTGCCCGGAACCCGGTATCGTCGGCATCGTGGAAATCGCTAAGCTCGCGCACCCCGACGTCACGCAGTTCGAATCCGGCAGCAAGTACTTCGACCCGAAGGCGAAGCGCGACGAGCCGCGCTGGTTCAACGTCGACGTTCGGCTGGTCGAGATGACAAGGCTCGTCACGCTGCCGGAAATGCGCGCGGAGCCCGCGCTGGCGGGCATGATCACGCTGCAGCGCGGCAACCGGCTGTCCATCACGCCGGTGACGCCGGCCGAATGGAAGGCCACCGTCAAGCTCGCCGCGCGCAGAATGCCTGCCGCTTGAACTTCGCGCTGATCCCGATCTTCCTGGCGCTCGGCGCCTTCGTCGGCTTCCTGGCCGGGCTGCTCGGCATCGGCGGCGGCTTCTCGATGGTGCCCGTGCTGATCGAGGTGTTCTCGCACGAGGGGTTCGCGACCGAACACCTGGTGCCGATGGCGATCGGCACGTCGGCGGGCACGATAATTTTCACGTCGCTGTCGTCGGCGCGCGCGCACCATGCGCGCGGCGCGGTGAACTGGAAGGTGTTCTTGGCGATGACGCCGGGACTCGTCGTCGGCTCGCTCGTCGGACCGCAGATCGCGAGCGCGCTGCCGTCGCCGATCATGGCCGGCCTCTTCGGCACCTTCATCTGGTTCGGCGCCTACCGGATGTTCCGCAACCGGCCGCCGGTGGCGTCGCGGCAACTACCGGGGCGTGCGGGCATGTTCGGCATGGGCGCGCTCGTCGGCGCGATCGCCGGCATGGTCGGCACCGGCGGCGCCTTCATCTCGGTGCCGTTCATGACGCGCTGCAACGTCAAGCTGCACGAAGCCGTCGCGACGTCGGCCGCGCTCGGCATGCCGATCGCCGCGGCGGCGACGACCGGCTTCGCGCTGGCCGGCATGCGCAAGTCGGGCCTGCCGCCGTATTCGCTCGGCTATGTCTACCTGCCGGCGCTCGTCGTGATCGTCATCACCAGCACGCTGTTCGCGCCGCTGGGCGCGCGGATGGCGCATGCGTGGCCGGTGGCGCGGCTGCGCCATGCGTTCGGCACGATGCTGTTCGTGCTCGGCGCATACATGTGGTGGAAAGCGCTGCACCTCTAGGAAGAGGATCAGCGGTGGCGGGAACGGATTGTCACGCGCGACCCGCATCAGCCCGCCGGCCAGCGCGCCGCGCCACCTCAAACGAAGCTGCCCGGCAGAGCGCACCGGGCGGGCTTCGCCACTGCGGAATTACGCGACTTCGATTTGCTCTACTCCTCGATCGACAGCCGCGGGTCGCCCGACGCCTGCCGCGTCGCCTTGGTCGTCGCGAACGGAATGCGCTGCCTTGCGGCTTCGCAGCCGTCATCGAGCCCGAACTGCGCTGACCGCAGCGCTCAACCCGTGTACGTGTTGAGCGGAACGACGGGGAAGTCATTCCGCGGGCCGCTCTTCGTCCTTTCTGGTGCCGCCGATTCCGCTGCGACCGACCAGATTACCGGCGTTGCGGTGTCGATGCTGCGTTCAGGCGTCCGCGTCCTGCCGCGCAAGGGTGTCGCCCCGCGCATCGTCGCCGTAGCCAAAGCGTACGCTCGGGTGCCCGCCGGCGGTCACCCGCACGGCGCAGAACTTGAACTCCGGAATCTTGCCGAACGGGTCGAGCGCCGGATTCGTCAGCAGGTTCGCCGCCGCCTCGTAGTAGCAGAACGGCAGGAACACCGTCCCCGGCGGCGTCCCGCTGTCGGCCCGCGCGTAGAGCGAGACCGACCCGCGGCGTGACGCCACAGTGATCGCCGTGCCCGGCGGTACGCCCAGCGTCGCGAGATCGGCGGGATTGAACGACCCGACCGGACCCGGCTCGATCGCGTCCAAGACTTCCGTGCGGCGCGTCATGCTGCCCGTGTGCCAATGCTCGAGCTGGCGGCCGGTGATCAGCACGAACGGGTACGCCGGATCGGGCTTCTCGTTGGCCGGGATCAGCGCGGCAGGAACGAGTCGCGCGCGTCCGCTCGCTGTGGGGAACGTCTGCGTGAAGACCACGCGCTCACCCGGATCGCCCTCGTTCTCGCACGGATAGGTGACCGCGTGCTCGCGCTCCAGGCGGTCCCACGTGATGCCGGCGATCGACGGCATCGCCAGGCGCATCTCGGCGAACACGTCGCGCGGATGCGCGTAACGCCACGGCAGGCCCATGCGCTGGCCGATGTCGACGATGATGGCCAAGTCCTGGCGCGCATCTCCCGGCGGTTCCAGCGCCTGCCGGCCGAGCTGCACCGTGCGGTCGGTGTTGGTGAACGTGCCGGTCTTTTCCGGGAACGCCGACGCCGGCAGGACGACATCGGCGAGATACGCGGTTTCGGTGAGGAAGATGTCCTGCACGACGAGCATGTCCAGTTCGGCCAGCGCCTGCCGCGCATGGCGAACGTCGGGGTCGGACATCGCGGGATTCTCGCCCATCACGTACATGCCGCGGATCGTCCCGGCATGGATGGCGTCCATGATCTCCACTACCGTCAGCCCGGGCTGGTCGTCGAGCGTCACGCCCCACAGCGCCTCGAAGCGGTTGTGGGCGGCAGCATCGTCGACGCGCTTGTAGTCCGGCAGCATCATCGGGATCAGGCCGGCGTCGCTGGCACCCTGCACGTTGTTCTGCCCGCGCAGCGGATGCAGGCCTGTGCCCGGGCGCCCGACCTGGCCGGTCAGCATCGTCAGCGCGATCAGGCAGCGCGCGTTGTCGGTGCCGTGCACGTGCTGCGAGATTCCCATGCCCCACAGGATCATCGCGGCGCGCGACGTCGCGAACATGCGCGCGACGGTGCGCAGCGTTTCCGCAGGAATGCCGCAGATCGGCGCCATCGCTTCCGGACTGAAGGCGGCGACGTTGCGCTTGATC
>JBDTNR010000203.1:0-6413 GCA_039933655.1 Betaproteobacteria bacterium
AGATGTTGCGCGTGCCGCCGCCGGCGAAGCCGATCAGCATCACGTCGCCCTTGGCGGCCACCTCGTCGGCCACCGGCTTCAGCGTGTCGGCGTCGAGCACCTTGTTCCAGTGGTCCAGGTCGCGGAACAGGAACGGCGCGTCGATGAACGGGGCTGCCTTCGAGAACGTCGACATGTGCGCGGGCGACACGATGGCGTAGTCCACCGAGATGCCCTGGTTCATGTACGCGAAGTAGTCCTTTTCGAGGCCGAGCTCGCTGTTCTTGTGCAGCACGAAGTTGATGGGCTTGCCATAGTACTTGGCCGTCAGCTCCTGGAACCGCACCAGCGCCCGGTTGAATGCATGGTCGTCGTTGAACTGGACGGCACCATGCAGCGTGATCGGGGCCTGGGCCAGGGCGCTGCCGGATAGCGTGAGGCTCACCACTGCCAAACCACGCAGCAACGCGCGAATCGAATCTCGCATCTTGAATCCTCCTTTAAGTCATGGTTACCGCCCTGTCGGCGCGGTTCGGACGTCGTCGGGCCGTCGGCGCTCTGGTCAAGTGGTCGGACCAATTGTTCCGTGTCGGCTGCGGGCTGTCAACGCGTATTTCCGCGTATTTCCGTTGTGCCATGCACCATTTCTCGCGCCCAGGGACGGTGCAGAATGGACTGGGTCGGCGCAGCCCTCGTCACCGGTAGCGCGGACGCCGCAGTCGGCGCTCCTGTTGTGGACAGTCGCCGCCGTGGAAGCACGTTCGCGGTGGGGGCAAGCCGAAGTCGCGTCAGTGCTTCGGCATCGCCGCGGGTGCGGTCAGCGCGCGCACGGGTACCTTGACCTCCTGCGTCGACTTCCGTCCGTCCTTGTCCGCGAACGTCAGCGTGACCGGCACGCTGTCCCCTACCTTCAATTGCGCCCCGAGATCCATCAGCATCACGTGATAGCCGCCGGGTTTCAAGTCGACGGCCTTGCCCGCGGGCAGCGCGAGCTTGTCGATGGCGCGCATGCGCATGACACCGCCGTCCATCGCCATCTCGTGGATCTCGACGACCTTCGCCGCCGGCGACGCGGCGCTGACCAGCGTCGTATCGGCGCTGCTCTTCAGTTGCATGAAGGCGCCGGTGGCCTTCTGGCCCGGCACGGTGCCGCGCACCCATGCGTCGGTGACGCTGACCTGCGCGAGCGAGGGGGCGGCCACCAGTGCGAGCAGCAGCCCCAACAACGACAATTTCGATGACATGACGATCCTTTGCTGACGATTCGACTGCGCGCCGCCAGTCGGCGGCGCGAATGCGTAAGTGGTGCGCTGCGCCCGGTGCGCGCGTCATGCAGACGCGATCGCGGGGCGCCGATCGATCAGGCAGTGCGCGGAGGCCCGCGCGCGAAGGAGAGGCGGAGGTCGGACGCCGCGTGCGCATCCAGCGTGCGGCCGCGGGCGGGCACCTGCGCGGCGCCAGGTGTCGCCTCTGCGGTGGAGGGTGCCGGGGCGACTCCGCCCACGCATCCGCAGCACGCATCGCAGGCGGCATGGCGGTCGCCGGCAGGCGCGCCGGGCGTCGATTGCGTAGTGCCCGCGGTCGTGCACAGATCGGCGCCCGTGTCGCCGGCGCGCGCGTGCAAATGCGCCGGTATTGCGATGCCAATGACCATGGCGACGAGCGTGAACCAGCAGGTGATCCGGCGGTGCATCGGCCGCATTCTACGCGGAGTGCGGCTCCTGCCGGGAACGCGGCGCCTGCATGGGATAATTCGGCCATGGCAATCCCGGATTCCGCGGCAGCGCGCCCTTCACCCGCCTCCGTCGCGCGCGCGGCCACCGGCGCTCGCCGCGCCGTCGCGTACTGGCTGCTCGCGTGTTGCGCGCTGGTGTTCGCAATGGTGGTGGTCGGTGGCGTGACGCGCCTCACGCATTCCGGACTGTCGATCACCGAATGGCAGCCGATCGTGGGCACGCTGCCCCCGTTGTCGCAGGCGGACTGGGAGACGGCGTTCGCGAAGTACCGGGCGACTCCGGAGTATCAGCAAGTCAACAAGGGGATGGCGCTCGCCGAGTTCAAGGGCATCTTCTGGTGGGAGTATTTCCACCGCCTGCTCGGCCGCCTGATCGGCGTCGCCTTTTTCGTGCCGTACGCATGGTTCGCGCTGCGGCGGCAGATTCCGCGCGGCTACGGCGCCAAGCTACTCGGCATTTTCGTGCTCGGGGGCCTGCAGGGCGCGCTCGGCTGGTACATGGTGAAGAGCGGGCTCGTCGATGACCCGCGCGTGTCGCAGTTCCGCTTGACCGCGCACCTGGGACTCGCGTTCATCATCTTCGCCGCGATGTTCTGGGTCGCGCTGTCGCTGCAGGACGCGCGTCGCGTCGCGCCTGCCGATCCGCGCCAGCGCCGGGTGCGGCGTTTCGCCTACGCCGTCGCGGGGCTCGTCTTCGTCATGGTGCTGACGGGAGGCCTGGTCGCCGGAATTCGCGCCGGCTTCGCGTACAACACGTTTCCGCTGATGAACGGCAGCATCGTGCCGCCGGAGATCATGCTGCTTGCGCCGTGGTGGAAGAATTTCTTCTACAACATGGCGACCGTGCAGTTCGACCATCGCGTGGGGGCGTGGCTGCTCGCGTTCGCGGTGCCGGCGCTGTGGTGGCAGGTATGCCGCGCGCCGGGCATGCCGGCGCGCGCGCGCGCCGGCGCGCATCTGCTGCTCGCGATGCTCGCCGTGCAGATCGCGCTCGGCATCCTCACGCTGGTGCACGTCGTGCCGCTGCCGCTCGCGGCGTTGCACCAGGCCGGCGCGCTGCTGGTCTTCGCCTTCGCGCTGAACCTGGCGCACGCCGTCCGCTAGTCTCCGGACTCCTGGCGCCATCCCGCCGCCGGCCACACGCAACCCCTTGCGCCGCGTCAAGCTCCCCGCTGCCGTGCGGCGCGATACTTTTTCGTATCCAATCGGTCGGAGTCGGCTGCATGGCGGTCCCGTCGTTGTCGCGCGCCCGCGGGCAATGCCCGTTACAGGTCGGCGCGTGCGCGCGGCAGCGGGAGGTCGCTGCCGGCGGCGTGGCCCGTCCGATATTCGATGACAGGACGGTGTGCGATGTCCGCCAGTTCGGCGGCATAGCGCTCGAGTTCGGCCGCCCGCTCGGCGGCGGTGCGACGCGCGGCGCCCCAGACGATGAACGGCACCAGCGGCACGAAGCCCAGGAAATGGAAAACGCCATGCTGGACCGGGTAGAGCAGCACGTCGATGGGGTCCCCGGGGCCGTCATGCCCGAACATGGCTGCGTCGCCGCCGGTGGTCAGCGCGCACAGCGCGCGCTTGCCGGCCATCGTTCCCTGCTCGTAGCGGCGCCGGCGGCCGTAGACGCGGTCGGTGACGAGCACGCGATCGCACCAGCCCTTGAGCATCGCCGGAAGGCCGAACCACCACATCGAAAACTGGAACACCAGCATGTTGCACCAGAAAAGCTTGTCGATCTCCGCCCTGATTTCCGGTGCGAAGCCGTGAGTCTCGCTCGCGTGCCGCTCCCCGTCCTGCTGCCG
This sequence comes from Betaproteobacteria bacterium, assembly GCA_039933655.1. Classification (GTDB taxonomy): domain Bacteria; phylum Pseudomonadota; class Gammaproteobacteria; order Burkholderiales; family Casimicrobiaceae; genus VBCG01. The sequence continues at coordinate 3,511 of JBDTNR010000203.1, forward strand.
GAAATAGCGCGGGTCGCAGATCGTCGTGAAGTTGCGGCGGTCGGAGACCGGATCGAAGCGCATCCGGTACAGGTCCGACACCGAAACGGCGTGGCCCGCCCGGGTGAGCGCGCGCGTGGCCGTGTGCACCATCGCGCCGTTGAAGCTCGCCGGTTCGGGGTGCGCGTAGACGATCAGCACATTCATCGGGAAGGTTCGCTTGGCCGAGGTGGCATGCCGCGCGCGCGGGGCGCGGCGGTGCGCCATGCTAAGCGCACGCCGGCAGCGTGGGAATCAGCATTCTCATCGAAGTTGCGCACGATCAATCCGGCGCAGGCATGATCGACACCGTGCCCGGCCTGTCGACCTCCCACGCCGCGTCCGCCGCGCCCGACATCGCCCCCGGCTCGCTGGCGGCGTGGGTGCTGGCGCTGCGCATGCGCAGCCTGCTGATCGCGATCAGTCCCGTCATCGTCGCTGCGGCGCTGGTGTGGCAGCGCACCGGGCAGCTCGACGTTCGCATGGCGCTGCTGATTCTCGCGGCGAGCATCGCGCTGCAGATTATCACCAACCTGCAGAACGACGTCGGCTACACGGTACGCGGCGGCGAGCGCAGCGGTACGCGCATCGGCCTGCCCCGCGCGACCGCGCTCGGCCTGCTGACGACGCGCCAGGTGCGCGTCGCCATCGTCTGCGCCATCGGTGCCGCCGTCCTGCTCGGGTTGCCGCTCGTCGCCGCGCGCGGCATGCCGGTGCTGCTGATCGGCATTGCGTCGATCGTCGCGGCGCTCGCCTACATGGGCGGCCCGCGGCCGATCGCCTACACGCCGTTCGGCGAACTGGTGGTCTTCGTGTTCTTCGGCCTGCTCGCCGTCGGCGGCGCCGACTACACGCTGACCGGCGCCGTGCTGCCGCCGGTCACCGCGCTGGCCGCCGTCGCCATGGGTGCGCTCGCGGCCGCGGCGCTCGTCGTCAACAATCATCGCGACATCGCGCACGACGAAGGCGTGGGCCGCCGCACATTGCCGGTCGTGCTGGGCGTGGGCGCGTCGCGGGGGCTGTACGCGGCGTCCCTGCTGCTGCCGTTCGCGCTGGTGCCCGCCATGGCGTGGCTCGCCGCAGGCTCATGGCTGCTGCTGCCGCTCGCGTTGCTGCCGCTGGCGCTGCGACTGGTCCGCGATTTCGGGCGGTGTCCGCCCGGGCTGCCGTTCAACGCCGTCCTGTTTCGCACGTTCAAGCTCGAACTCGCGTATGCGGCGCTGCTGTCGGCCGGTGCGATCGCGACGAGATGGCTCGCGTCATGACCGGTCATTCCCGCATTCGCCGCCGGGTGCTCGGCACGCTGGCCGCGGCGCCGCTGCTGATGGCGTTGCGCGCGCGCGCCGATCTCGCGTTTCCGTCGCGTACCGTGCGCATTGTCGTCCCCTACTCGGTCGGCATCGGCCCCGACATCGTCGCCCGCTCCGTCGGCGAGCAACTCGCAAGGCAGTGGGGCCAGACGGTCGTCATCGACAACCGGCCCGGCGCGTCCGGGATCGTCGCCTTCACCGAAGTGCGCACGGCGGTCCCCGATGGTCATACGCTCTTCGTCGGCGACACGGGCACGCTCGCGGTGAATCCGCTGATCCACGCGACGCTCCCCTACGACTGCGATCGCGATCTGATTCCGATCACCAAGCTGTTCCATGCGACGCTGGCCATCCAGGTCGGCGGCGCGAGCCGCTTCTGGACGCTCGCCGAGTTGCTGGCGGAAGCGCGTCGAGCACCGGGCAGGGTGAGCTACGCGTCGCTCGGCAACGGACACCCGATGCACGTCGCCGTCGAGAGCATGGCGCTCGCGGCCAACGTGGAGCTGCTGCATGTGCCGTTCCGTGACGGAGGTTCGCTGATGACCGCCGTGGCCGGCGGCGACGTCGATTTCACGGTGCTCTCCATGTACACGGTGGCCGGACTCGCGAAACTCGGCAAGCTGCGGGCGCTCGCGGTCGCATCGCACAAGCGGCTGCCGAACTATCCGCAATTGCCGACCGTCGCGGAGGCTGGCGGCCCGCCGGTCGCGATGCACCCGTGGGCGGCGCTGATGGGCGTGGCCGGCACGCCGCCGGCCGTCGTCGACGCACTGCAACGCGATGTCGTGGCCGCCTTGCGGTCGTCCGATGTGCGCGGCCGCGTCGAGGGCGCGGGATTCGACATCGCGCCGATGACGCCGAAGGAACTCCGCGCGCTGATCGCCGCCGACGGCGCCGAGTATGCGATCCTCGTTCGCGACGGCCGCCTGCAGCGCGTCTGATTCGTCACGCGTCGATGCGATGCGAACAGGTGCGGCACGAGGCAGGCGGAGCCAGCGGCGAATTTTGGCCATCGAACGAGCGTCCGGTCCAAGTTGCGCTGGTGCCGGATAACGGCGATCATATGCGGTTCCACGTAAAGCAGCCGCAGCAAGGTCATGACCGAAACCCGAGCACTGGACGAACCCCTTTCCGACGCCGAGCTCGACGAACTCGAAAGCTTCCTCGCATCCGACGCCGTTCCCGAGGACTGCATGGACCTCGAGATGCTCGACGGCTTTCTCGCCGCGATCGTCAGCGGCCCCGAGTCGATCCAGCCGTCGGAATGGTTGCCGCAGGTGTGGAGTGACGGCGGCCGCACCGCGACGCCCGCGTACGGCAACAGCGGCGACGCGCAGCGGATCATGGCGTTGATCCTGCGCCACATGGTGGGCATCCAGCGAACGTTGGCGGAGTCGCCGACGCGCTTCAAGCCGCTCCTGTACCTGCCCGAGGAAAAGAAAAGCGACGACCGGCAGCCGCCCGAGGGCACGGCGTGGTGCGAGGGCTACATGGCCGGCGTCAAGCTGCGCGACGAGGCGTGGCAGCCGCTGTACGACGCCGAGGACGCGCGCGACTGGATCTTTCCGATCGAGG
>JBDTNR010000204.1:0-6394 GCA_039933655.1 Betaproteobacteria bacterium
AGGCGATGCGCGACTGGGTCACCAACGTCGAGAACACGTTCTACATCATCGGCACGGTGGCCGGACCGCATCCGTACCCGATGATGGTGCGTGACTTCCAGCGTGTGATCGGCGACGAATGCGTCGTCCAGATGCCCGAGTACGCGGGACGCCAACCCGATGCCGTCATCGCCTGCGTGGGCGGCGGCAGCAACGCGATGGGCATCTTTTATCCGTATATTCCGCATCGCGATGTCCGACTGATCGGCGTCGAGGCCGGCGGCGATGGCATCGCCACGGGCCGCCACTCGGCGTCGCTGACGGCCGGAAGGCCCGGCGTGCTGCACGGCAACCGCACGTACCTGCTGCAGGACGCGAACGGCCAGATCACCGAGACGCATTCGGTATCCGCGGGCCTCGACTACCCGGGCGTGGGTCCGGAGCACGCGTGGCTCAAGGATTCCGGCCGCGCCGAGTACGTCGTCATCGACGACGACGAGGCGCTCGCGGCGTTTCACGACTGCTGCAGGATAGAAGGCATCATCCCGGCGCTCGAATCGGCGCACGCGCTCGCCTATGCGAAGAAGCTCGCGCCCACGCTCGAACGCGACAAGATCCTGCTCGTCAACCTGTCCGGGCGCGGCGACAAGGACATGAACACGGTCGCCGAGAGGTCCGGCCTCAAGTTCTACTGCCGGCCCGAATGCAATCCGGATTCCGCGGGGCGGAAGGCTTGAAACCAGCACCTTCGGGATTTTGAATTGGCGCCCCATTGAACCGCATCGACACCTCGTTCGCGCAGTTGCGTGCCGCCGGGCGCACGGCGCTCATTCCCTATGTCACGACCGGTGATCCGTCGCTGGCCGCGACGCTTCCGATCATGAACGCGCTGGTGCAGGCGGGGGCGGACGTCATCGAGCTCGGCGTGCCCTTTTCCGATCCGATGGCCGACGGGCCGGTGATCCAGCGGGCGTCCGAACGCGCGCTGGCGCAGCACGTGTCGTTGGCCGACGTGCTCGCGGTGGTGGCCGATTTCCGGCGCGCGAACACGACGACGCCCGTCGTGCTGATGGGCTACGCCAATCCGGTGGAGGCCATGGGCCTCCCGAACTTCGCCGCGCGCGCGCAACAGGCCGGCGTGGACGGCGTGCTCGTCGTCGACTATCCGCCGGAAGAGGCAGGCAGCTTCGCGGAGTCGATGGGCGCGCACGGGATCGCCCCGATTTTCCTGCTCGCGCCGACGACGCCCGAGTCGCGCGTCGACGCCGTGGCGCGGCTCGCGCGCGGCTACGTCTATTACGTGTCGCTGAAAGGCGTCACCGGCGCCGGGCATCTCGACACGGCGGAAGTGGGGCGCAAGGTCGCGGAAATCCGCCGCCATGTCGCGTTGCCGGTCGGCGTGGGCTTCGGGATTCGCGATGCGGCGAGCGCGCTGGCGATCGCCGCGCACGCCGACGCGGTGGTGATCGGCAGCCGCATCATCCAGGAGATCGAGAGCGGGCCGCCGGCCGAAGCCGCTTCCCGCGCCGGCGCCTGGCTTGCTACGATTCGGCAGGCGCTCGACGCCATGGCACGAAAGCGCGCCGCTTGAAGAACGCAGCGCGCGCATCATCGGTGAACCCTTCGCGGAAGGACTGTCGATGACCTGGTTGCAGAAACTGCTCCCGCCGCGGATCAAGCGCACGCCCGGCGAACGGCGCACTCCGGTTCCCGAAGGGCTCTGGGTCAAGTGTCCGGCCTGCGAGGCCGTCCTCTACCGCACCGATCTGGAGAACAACCTCTACGTATGCCCTAAATGCGGACACCATTCGCGCGTCGCGGCGCGCGAACGCATCGAGCAGCTGCTCGATCCGGAGGGCCGCTTCGAGATCGGGTCCGAAGTGGTGCCGATCGACAGTCTCAAGTTCAAGGACCAGAAGAAATATCCGGACCGGCTTGCCGCGGCGCTGGAGGAAACCGGCGAGACCGATGCGCTGGTCGTCATGCAGGGGAGCATCAAGAGCGTGCCGCTCGTGCTGGCCGCCTTCGAGTTCGAGTTCATGGGCGGTTCGATGGGGTCCGTGGTCGGCGAGCGCTTCGTCCGCGGAGTGCGCGTGGCTTACGAGAATCGAGTTCCGTTCGTCTGTATCTCGGCCTCGGGTGGCGCCCGGATGCAGGAAGGCGTGAGCTCGTTGTTCCAGATGGCGAAGACCACCGCCGTGCTGCAGGAGCTGAACAAGGCGCGACTGCCGTTTGTCTCGATCATCACGGACCCGACGATGGGCGGCGTGTCGGCGTCGTTCGTGTTCGTGGCCGACATCGTCATCGCCGAGCCGGGCGCGCTGATCGGATTCGCCGGGCCGCGTGTCATCGAGCAGACGGTCCGCGAAAAGCTCCCGGAAGGCTTCCAGCGCGCCGAGTTCATCATGGAAAAAGGTGCGCTCGACCTGATCATCGACCGCCGCCAGTTGCGCGACGAGTTGGCGCGGTTGCTCGCGCTGCTGGGGCGCCAGCCGGCCCCGGCCAGCTGACGACGATCGAAGGTCGCCCTGGCACACCCTCCCGAGCTAAAATCGGGGCCTGACGCCGGTCGCGCCGCCGTCGCCCCATGAGCCGTCCCGCCACGCTCGCGGCGTGGCTCGCCTACCTCGAAACGCTGCATCCGAAGGCCATCGCGCTCGGCCTCGAGCGCGTGCGCGCCGTCCAGGCGCGGCTTTACACTCCGATCGCCTGTCCGGTGGTCACGGTCGGCGGGACCAACGGCAAGGGCTCGACGTGCGCAATGCTCGAGGCGATCCTGCGTTGCGCAGGTTACCGGACGGGCCTTTACGCATCGCCGCATCTGTTGCGCTACAACGAGCGCGTTCGCGTTGCCGGTCTCGACGCGACCGACGCCGAAATCGTCGCCGCGTTCGAGGCGGTCGAGGACGCACGCCTGGCGACGCCCGACGCGCACGGTCGACCGACGCAACTCACGTATTTCGAGTTCGGCACGCTCGCCGCACTGTGGCTGTTCGCCCGCGCCAACCTCGACGTGCTGATCCTCGAGGTGGGATTGGGTGGAAGGCTCGATGCCGTCAACATCGTCGATGCGGATGTCGCGGTGATCACCAGCGTCGACGTCGACCACGTCGATTTCCTGGGACCCACGCGCGAGGACATCGGCCGCGAAAAGGCCGGCATCTTTCGCGCCGGGCGCCCGGCCGTTTGCGCGGAGCCCGAGCCGCCGGCGAGTGTCGTCGCCGCCGCGCAGGCGACCGGCGCGCAGCTGCACCTGATCGGGCGCGACTACGCGTTCGCGAACGAGGGCACGCAGTGGCGCTTTCGTGGTCCGCGCGGCGAGCGCTTCGGCCTGCCGTTTCCCGCCTTGCGCGGCGCCTACCAGCTCGCGAATGCGGCGACGGTGCTCGCGACGCTCGACCTCATGCACATGCAATTGCCGGTGAGCGGCGGCGCCGTGCGCGAAGGGTTGCTGACGGTCGAGCTGGCCGGGCGCTTCCAGGTGCTGCCCGGACGTCCGACGATCGTCCTCGACGTTGCGCACAATCCGCATGCAGCGCGCGCGCTCGCGGAGGCGCTGTTCGCGATGGGGTATCACCCCGAGACGACGGCGGTGTACGCGATGCTCGCCGACAAGGACATCGCAGGCGTCGTCAGGGCGTTGCAGCCGCGCGTCGACCGCTGGAGCGTGGCGCCGTTGCCGGGTCCCCGCGGCGCCTCGGGCGAGCAGTTGCGTGACGCATTGCTCGCGGCGGGGGTTTCAGCGGCGGCGATTCGGATCCATGCCGACGTGCGCGGCGCATTCGCCGCCGCGCGCGAGAGTGCCGGGGAGGCTGATAGAATCGTCGTTTTCGGATCGTTCCTGACCGTTGCCGCCGCACTGGCGGCGCATGCCCGGGAGCGTATGCCGCGATCGGTGTCCCCGCCATGACCGCTCCCCAGGATGTGAACGTCGACGATCTTAAGCGCCGTGCCCGGCGCCGGCTGGTCGGCGCCATCGTGCTCGCTCTTGCCGCCGCGGTGTTCGTGCCGATGCTGCTTGAAAGCGATCCCAAGCCCCTGGGCGAAGACGTTTCCGTCAAGATCCCGCCGATCGACGACGGAAAATTCGTCAACCGCCTGAACGAGAAATCGAAGTTCGAACCGGCGAAGACAGCTCCGCCGAAGGGCGAATCGCGCAGCGAGGCGGCGAAGGCCGAGCACGCGCGGACGGAGCCGGCGAAAGCCGAGATGGCGAAGCTGGAATCCCCGGCGGCCGAGCCGGCGAAACCGGAGACGCCAAGGGTCGAGACGGCGCGACCGGACGCCGCCAAGTCTGAAACGCGAACGGACTCAGGCGCTGCCGCCACCGCACCGAAACGCACTCTCGCGGAAGCCGAGCAGAAGATGCTGGGCGCGGGCAAGGCGGCTGCCGCAGCGCCCGCAGCCACGCCGCCTGCAGCCGCCGCCACGCCGCCTGCGGCGGCCGCGCCGCCCGTTGCCGCGCCGCCGACGGCTGCGCCTCCCGCCACCGCGACGGGCGAGCTTCCCGCCAACGGGTTCTCCGTCCAACTGGGCGCGTTTTCCGACGACAAGGGCGCCAACGCGCTGTCCAATAAGTTGAAGCGCGTCGGGTATCCCGCGTATGTCGAACCGCTCGCCACCAGCAAGGGCACGTGGTGGCGCGTGCGCGTCGGACCGTATTCGTCGCGTGACGCGGCCGCGACATCCCGCGACAAGTTGAAGGGCGAGGGCTACAGCGGAATCGTCGCGGCGGCGAAATAGCGGGCGCCGAAGCGATGACCGTGTTCGACGGGGCCGTGATCGGCATCGTGGCGTTATCGATGTTGATCGCCTTCGTGCGCGGTGTCACTCGCGAGCTGATCGCACTGCTGGCGTGGGTGCTGGGTTTTTTCGCCGCGGTAGCCTTTTCGCCGCTGGTGGGCGCGTGGCTGCCGGAGTTCGGAGGCAGCCCCGTGCTGCGTTACCTGATCGCGTTCGTGGCGATCCTGATCGGGGCGCTGTTCGTGGGCGCGCTTATTGCATGGCCGGTGTCGAGCGTGATCCGCAAGTCGGGGCTGGGATTCGTCGACCGCTTTCTCGGCGCGATATTCGGGATCGCGCGGGGCATGGTGGTGGTGACGGCATTCGTGCTGGTCGCCGGAATCACTTCGCTGCCGCGGATGGATTGGTGGCAGAATTCCGCCCTTGCGCCGCCGCTGGTCGACGCGGCATTGTCGTTGAAGCCGTGGCTGCCGCAGGCCTGGGCCGACCGGCTTGATTTTTCCCGCGAGGGACGCACGTTACCTCGTGCCGCTCCGGCGGACAGAAAGGTGTGACCGTTCCATGTGCGGCATCGTCGGCGTCGTAGCCCATACGCCAGTCAACCAGTTGCTCTACGACAGCCTGCTGTTGTTGCAGCATCGCGGCCAGGACGCGGCCGGTATCGTGACGAGCGAGGGCCCGATCTTCCATATGTACAAGGGGCCGGGGCTCGTACAGAGCGTGTTTCGCACGCGGAACATGCGCGATCTGATGGGCGCCTCCGGCATCGGCCATTGCCGCTATCCGACGGCCGGCTCGGCGTTTTCGGACCTCGAGTCGCAGCCGTTCTACGTCAATTCGCCGTTCGGCGTCACGCTCGGCCACAACGGCAACCTCACCAACAGCGAGGAGCTCAAACGCGAGCTCTTCCAGCTCGACTTCCGCCACGTCAATACCAATTCGGACAGCGAAGTCCTGCTGAACGTGCTGGCACTGGAACTGGAGCGAGCGGCACAGCATCACCGGCTCGATCCCGGCGCGATCTTCAAGGCGGTGGCGGGCGTCCACAAGCGCTGTCGCGGCGCGTACGCGGTGGTGGCGATGATCGCCGGCTACGGCATGCTGGCATTCCGCGATCCGTACGGCATCCGGCCGCTGATCATCGGCAAGAACGAGGCGATGGGTGGCACTGAATACATCGTCGCGTCCGAGTCGGTGGCGATCGAGCCGTTGGGCTTCCACGTGCTGCGCGACGTCGCGCCCGGCGAGGCGATCTTCGTCGACAATGCCGGCACTTTCCACGCGCGGCAATGCGCGGAGAATCCGTCTCTCAATCCGTGCATCTTCGAGTTCGTCTATCTCGCGCGGCCGGACTCGGTGATCGACGGCACGTCGGTCTACGAAGCGCGCCTCAACATGGGCGGCGTGCTCGCGGAGAAGATCCGCCGGATGCCGGAGGCGCAGGACATCGACGTCGTGATTCCGATACCCGACTCGAGCCGTCCGTCGGCGCTCGAGCTTGCCAACAAGCTGGGTCTCAAGTACCGCGAAGGCTTCGTCAAGAACCGCTACATCGGCCGCACGTTCATCATGCCGGGCCAGGCGATGCGCCAGAAGAGCGTGCGCCAGAAGCTGAATCCGGTCGGCATCGAGTTCAAGGACAAGGTGGTGCTGCTCGTCGACGATTCGATCG
>JBDTNR010000205.1:0-6394 GCA_039933655.1 Betaproteobacteria bacterium
GTCGACACGACGCGGCGCATTCCTCACGAAGGCCGCGGCCGGCGTCGTCACCGCCGCGACCCAGCTGCCCGGCATCTCGCCGCGGCTCGTCCATGCCGCCGAGACGACGTTCGCCGCGAGCATCGTGTCCCTCGAGCAGCATCCGCACCGCGAAGCGCATCCGCTGCTCTATGCGTTCGAAGGCGTGATGGCGTTGCCGAGGCATCGCCACTTCGCCGGCACCCTCGCCACGGTGGCGCGGCACTATGATGCGGTGCTGACACAGGCCAGCGCCGACGGCTTTCTGCCCGAAACCTTGGGCCCAGACGCTGGCGCCGGTCCCGAGCGCGTCGACGTGCTGGCGCAGACGTTGCGCATCGGTTGCCTGCTGGCGGCGCACCGGCCGCAACAGCCGCCCGACCAGCTGACGCTCGCACGCCTGCGCGCCGCGTTGGCACGGGAGGTGCGGCCGGTCGGCGCCGTCACGTTCGCGCGCGCTTCGGACGCCGCACAGTGGAACGTCTGGGCCGCGATGTTCGCTGATCAGGCGCTCGACTTTGCGACGCCGTTGCGCGATGCGCACGCGGGGTGGCGCAGCGACCCCTTGCTGGTGTGACGGACGTCCGCCTGCCTGCGCCGGGCCGGTGCGGCCTGTTCCGCGGACGGTAGCCCAGCATGTGGGGAACGAGCTGGCGGCAACGACTGCGTCTCGCGCCGTTGTACCTCGCGATGCGCGCGGCAGATGGCATCGCGGGCATCGCGCGCGCGCGCGCACGGCCGCCGATGGCCGCGTGGCAACCCGGCCTCACCGTCATCATTCCCGAACGCGCCGCGCCCGCGATGCTCGCGGAGGCACTCGCCAGCTTGCGTCTCGCACTCGCGCATGTGCATGAGCCGACACAAGTCGTCGTCGTCGTCAACGGCACACCGCTTGCCCCTTACATAAGCCTGCGTGCGGAGTATCCGGACATCGAATGGGTGCACGACGACGCGCCGCTCGGCTTCGCCGGCGCGATCGCCCGCGGACTCGAGCGCGCGCGGCACGACGGCACGTACCTGCTCAACAACGACATGACGCTCGCGGCTGACGCGCTGGAAGCGCTGTTGCCGTTGCGCCGCGCGGACGTGTTCGCGATCGGATCGCAGATCCTGCAGCAGGATGCCACCGGACGGCGCGAGGAAACGGGCTTCACCGACTGGTATGTCGATGGCGGCGGCGTGCGCCTCTTCCACGCGCCGGTGCCGGCCGCAACGGAGCCCGTGGCGCACCTTTGCGCGAGCGGCGGCGCCGCGTTGTTTCGCACGGCGCTCCTGCGCCGGTATTTGCGGGACAGCCGCTGCTACGACCCTTTCTACTGGGAAGACGTCGAGTGGAGCCTGCGCGCATGGCGCGACGATTTCACGGTCCTCTTCTGCCCGCGATCGCGGGCCCGGCACCGACATCGCGCGACGACGGCGCGCTTCTACGAACGCGCCGAGCTCGACCGGATCGTCGAGCGCAACCGGCTGCTGTTCGATGCGCGGCACGGCATCACGCCGTTCGGCGCCGATTGGTTGTGCGCGCGCGTGTGCGAGCTTCCCTATGCCAGTCAGCGCGAACTGTCGCGACTGCGCCAGGCGGCCGGGGTGTTCCGGCGGCGTTTGGCCCGCGCGCGGCATCCACAGCCACTCGCGCCGCCGCGCCTGGCCGACGCGACCGGCGCTGCCTGCCACCTGACGTCGTCGTACAGCTTTGCGCTGCGCACGCCGGTGGCAGACGGCGCCGCCCGCCCCCGGCTGCTGTTCGTCACGCCGTTCGCCGCGTTTCCGCCGCGCCACGGCGGCGCCCGCCGCGTGGCGGAACTGCTGCGTGGGCTGAAAGCTGACTTCGACATCGCGCTCGTCACCGACGAGGCGTCGCTGTACGACGCTCGCAGCTTTGCCGATTTCGACGGACTGTGCGCGGTCCATGTGGTCCGTCGTGACGATGCGGCACGCGGCGCCGAAGGCACGGACCTCGCCACGCGCATGCGCGAGCACTGCCACCCGGCGCTCGTCGCCGCCGTCGGCGCTGCCCTGCGGGACTACCGGCCGCATGTCGTGCAGGTGGAGCACGCGGAACTCGCGCCACTCGTCCGCCAGCGCACGACGGCCGCCGGCTGGGTACTCGGGCTGCACGATGCGTATGGCCCCGCCGACTTTGCGGACGCCGCGGAAGCCGCGCGCTTCGCGGACGACCTGCGCGCGTACGATGCACTCACCGTGTGCTCCGATGAAGACCGCGCGCTCGTCGCGCACCCGCGCATCACCTGCGTGCCCAACGGCGGCAACGTCGCGGCGGGCGACTACCGGCCTTCGGAGTCGCTGCGCCTGCTCTTCGTCGGCCCGTTCCGCTACCGCCCCAATCGCGACGGCATCGTGCGCTTCCTCCGCGCGGCATGGCCGGCCATCCGCGCCGCCGTGCCCGCCGCCACGCTGACGATCCTGGGCGGCGACGAGCACGCGGCGCTGCGCGGCGACGATGACGCATTCTCCGCGCCGGGCGTCCAGGTGTTCGGCCACCGCGACGACGTGCCACGGCTGCTCGCGGCGTCCGCGCTCACGATCAATCCGCTGACGGCGATACGCGGTTCGGCCGTCAAGCTCGTCGAATCGCTGGCGGCAGGCCGGGCCTGCGTCAGCACCGAGGACGGCGCGCGCGGATTTGCGGCCGCGGCCCCCGCGGGTCTCGTCATCGTGCCCGGGATCGCCGACATGGCAGCGCCGATCATCCGGCTGCTGCTCGATGCCGCCGAACGGCATCGCCGCGAACAGCCCGACCCCATGGCGCTCGAGCCGTTCGGATGGCCACACGCGGTGCGCCGCCAGCGCGCGCTCTACGACGAGCTGCTGCACGCGCCCTCACGGATGAATGGTCCCGCATGAGCGAAAACTACGACCGCATCGCGCGTTTCTACGATGTCGACATGGCGCGCAACATGCCATTCGACGACATCGGCTTCTACGCCGCGCTCTGCATGGAGCACGGTGGGCCCGTGCTGGAACTCGGGTGCGGCAACGGCCGCATCCTGCTTGAATTGCTGCGACGGGGGATTGCCGCCTCCGGCGTCGACGCATCGGCCGGCATGCTGGGCGAGCTGCGCCGCAAGGCTACGGCGCAATCGCTGCCGGCGCCGGTGGCGCGGATGGACGTGCGACGCCTCGCATTGCAGCCGGGATTTACGGTGATCCTGTGCCCCTACTCGCTCGTCACCTACATGGCCGGCGACGGCGACGTCGCGCGGTTGTTCGGCGAAGCGCGTCGGCTGCTGGCGCCGGCGGGCGTGTTCGTTGTCGACGCCTTCGTGCCGCGACCGCTCAGGACGCAGGACGAGTTCACGCAGGACTATGCGCGGCCGTTCGGCGACGGCACGCTGGCACGCTGGAAACGCATCCGCGCACAGGATTCCGTCACCAATCGCATCGAACGCCGCTATCAGCTGCTGACGACCGACGGCGCGGTCGCCGAACAGCACGATGTCGCCGAAACGATCCGCCCGATGTCGCCGCCCGCGCTGCGCGACGCCGTCGCCGCGGCCGGCCTCCTCGTGGAACGGGAATGGTGGGATTACGGCGCGACCGCCAATCCGGCGATCGCGCAGTTCTTCACGCTGGCGGCACGCCGCCCGTGACTACGCCGGCCGACCGGCGGCTCGGATGCGCGCCGAACTGCGGTTCCGATTGACGCGCCGGGAGTCCACGCCGCATCATCGCGGCCACGATGCGCGAAGAATCGACCGTGACCTGGCAGTATCCTCCGGCATGACCCACAGCCCGCTCGCCTTCATCGGCCTCGGCGGCGTCTCGCCCGACGACAACGCTTGCGCCCTCCACTGGCAACAGCGTTTGCACTGGATCATGGTGGCCATCGCGCTGTCGTCGGTCCCGGCCTACTTCCTGGCGACGGCCGAGATCAATCCGGTATGGCACGAGATCGCCTCGGTCATCGACTTCGTCATCTTCGTCGCGTTCGTCGCGGAGCTCGCCTGGATGATGCACGTGTCGAGCTATCCGTGGCGCTACTTCTTCGAGAACTGGCTCAACGTCGTGATCATCCTGGGCGCCGGCGCCGCCGCGCTCGGCGCCGCCACCGAGTGGATCGCGGTCGTGCGCGGCATGCGGGCCGCGGTCGCCGTCCTGGTCGTGGTCCGCACGACGGCGGAAATCCGGTTCCTGTTCACCCGGCGCGGCGCCCCGATGCTGCTCGGCATCGCGTTCCTGACGATGCTGGGCTTGGGCGCGCTGTTCTACTGGCTCGATCCGGCCATCAAGTCCTTCTGGGACGGGTTGTGGCTCGCGTTCATCACCGGCGCCACCGTCGGCTACGGCGATGTCGTTCCGACCACGGGCGCGAGCCGGCTGCTCGCCGTGCTGACGGTGCTGGTTGGCGTCGCGCTGATGACGCTCTTCACCGCCAACGTCGTCACGTATTTCATCGGCGGCGAGGAGACGCGCAACCGCGAAAGCCTGCAGCGCGACATCGTCGCGCTGCGCGGCGAGATCGCCGTGCTGCTGGATGCGGAGGAGCTGCGCCTGACGCTGGAGCTCCACAAGGAAATCCGGCAGCTGCGGTACGAGCTGGCCGAACTGCGCGCCGAGATGCGGTCGCTGCAGCCGCCCGATCCGTCCGACGACGCCTAGCGACCGCCACAAATCGCAAGCGCGGGTGCGGAAGGTCGTCAGCAGGAAAGTCCGGGGGCGGCCCCCGGTGCCCTTGGTGCGGGAAAGACCTCGAGGCGCGCCGCTGACGCGCGCGCTTTTCCCGCTGACCGCAGTTCGGAACTGTAACAGCGAGCGGTCTTGCCTTCCTGTTTCGGTTCCGCCGATCGTGACGCCACCGGGCGCGCAGCACCTTTGCGTGATGCAATTGGCGATCGCCCCCTATTGCAGATATCGCGCATCGTCGAACGTCGCCACCCATTGCGGCCGGTAGACCACGGCAAGCGTCAGCACCATGCCAGTCAGCGTGCCCTCGGCGAACGCGAGATAGAGCAGGTACGGCACGTAGTCGCCGAACAGCACCGCCGCGTCCATCGAGCCGGTGACCGCGATTACCGCCGCGCCGGCGAGCCCGGAGGCCGCGAATCCCAGCGCCGCGCCCAGAAACGCCACCGCGAACGCGTAGACGAAGAAATTGTCGGGCAGGAAGCGGTGGGTGACGCGCAGCACACCGAGCACGACCGCTGCCGGCAGAGCCACCGCCAGCACGAACACCGACGCCACGTTGGCGAGCGGCGTGCCGTGGACGAGCGCGACGACCACGACGACCAGCGCGCCGCCGATCAGCGCCATCGGGCCACCCGCAGCCAGCGCGAATCCGGCGGTGCCCAGCAGATGGATGACCACGAAGGTGTCGACGACGGCGCGCACGCTCCACAGCAGCACGAGCGCAAAGATCGACCCATACCAGACGTGCACAGCCTCGCTCGACCCAAAGCGGCGCCACGGCGCGGCACGCACGGCGAGCGCGAGGACGCCCGCCGCGACCAGGAAACTCGCCGCGAGCCACGCCGGCGAAAGCGGCGTGACCGCTATGTCCATCGCAGGCCGTCGCGCATTCGCCCATTGTAGAAGACTCGAGGGCGGCGAACCGATTCGCGTGCCTGCGGAGTCCGCGCTACGATAGCGGTCGACCCGCGTTCGCGGCGAGTCCTTTCACCTCTGGAGCACCCGATGGGCGCCAATCCTTTCGAACAGCATGCCGCTCCGGGCTTCGACGATCCGCTCGGCGTCCTGCGCGCGTGTCATCGCCGCATCGAGCGCCAGTTGACGACGCTCGTGCGCCTGCGGCGCCACCTGCCCGAGCATCACGCGGACGCCGAGGCGGGCAGCGCCGCGGCGGCGATCCTGCGCTACTTCGACACCGCCGCCGTCAACCACCATGCCGACGAGGAGTTGAGCCTGTTTCCCCGCCTCGCGGCGGCGATGCCGGAAACGGCCGCGCTCACCAGGGCCCTCGAGGACGAGCACGTCGCCCTCGCGCGACGATGGACGCGCCTGCGCCCGCTGCTGGCCGCGATCGTCGCGCGCAGCGGCGCGTACCTGCCGGTGAAGGAAGTCGACGAGTTCTGCGCGGCGTATGCCGCACACATCGCCGCCGAGGAAGGTCAACTGCTGCCGCAGGCACAGGCCGCGCTCGCCGCCGCAACACTCGCGGAGATCGGCGCCGAGATGGCGGCGAGGCGCGACCTGCTGCCGGTCTAGGCGTCCGTCAAACCGCCAGGAGCGCCCGCACGCTGTTGGCGTCCATGTCGGCACCCTTGCCCTGCGCGACGACTTCGCCGCGCGACATCACGACGTAGTGGTCGGCGAGCGATTTCGCGAAATCGTAGTACTGCTCCACCAGCAGGATCGCCATCTCGCCGCCGCTCGTCAGCTTGCGGATCGCGCGCTCGAT
>JBDTNR010000206.1:0-6379 GCA_039933655.1 Betaproteobacteria bacterium
GCGAACAGCGCCCCCGCGGGGGGCAGCGCCGCGGCGCAAGCCGCAAGCGTGGGGGTCGTCATCAGCGCCGCCGGGCCGCCCCAAGGCGCGAACAGCGCCCCCGCGGGGGGCAGCGCCGCGGCGCAAGCCGCAAGCGTGGGGGCCGCAGCTCCGGACACGGTGCTGCGCGCGCTGAAGCGGCTGTACAACCTCGGCATTTATCCGGAATGGTGGAAGCTGGAGCCGATGTCGCCGGCACAGTGGCAGGCGATCGACGCGCTGATCGCCGAGCGCGATCCGCATTGCCGCGGCGTGGTGCTGCTCGGCTTGAATGCCAGTGCCGAAGCAATGGCCGCCGGGTTTCGCGACGCGCAGGGCAGCAGCACCTGCCGCGGCTTCGCCGTCGGCCGCACGATCTTCCAGGAACCCTGCGGCCGATGGCTCGCGGGTGCCATCGGCGACGACGAGTTGAAGCGGCAGGTGCGCGCCGTCTTCGAAGCGCTGATCGGCGCCTGGCGCGGCGTTCGCGGCGGAGCGCGCGCGGCGTGAAGACGGTCCGCCTTACCGCTGCGCAGGCGCTGGTCCGCTACGTGGCGGCGCTGCGCGCGCCGTCGCCCGAAGGCGTCGTTCCGCTGTTCGGCGGCGTGTTCGCGATCTTCGGCCACGGCAACGTCGCGGGCATCGGCGAGGCGCTGTACGCGCAGCGTGCGGTGCTGCCCACGTTGCGCGCGCACAACGAACAGGCGATGGCGCACGCGGCCATCGCGTATGCCAAGGCGCATTTCCGCCGGCGGATGATGGCCTGCACGACGTCGATCGGTCCGGGCGCCACCAACCTCGTCACGGCGGCGGCGCTCGCGCACGTCAACCGGCTGCCGGTACTGTTGCTGCCCGGGGATGTCTTTGTTTCACGCGCACCGGATCCCGTGCTGCAGCAGGTCGAGGACTTCGAGGACGGCGCGATCACCGCCAACGACTGCTTCCGCCCGGTGTCGCGGTACTTCGACCGCATCGTGCACCCGGCGCAGTTGCTCGCCGCGCTGCCGCAGGCGGTGCGCGTGCTGACCGATCCCGCACTGTGCGGTCCGGTGACGCTCGCGCTGCCGCAGGACGTGCAGACGATGGCGCACGATTATCCGGAGGACTTCTTCGCGCCCTCCGTCGTCGCCTTCGCGGCGCCGGAACCCGTGCCGGCCGCGCTTGCCGCGGCTGCCGCCGTGTTGCGCGGCGCGAAGCGCCCGCTGCTGATTGCCGGCGGCGGCGTCCTGTACGGACTCGCCACCGGCGCGCTGCGCGCCTTCGCCGAGATGCACGGCATCCCCGTTGCCGAGACGCAGGCCGGCAAGGGCGCATTGCCCTGGGACCACCCATTGCAGGTCGGTGCCATCGGTGTGACCGGCTCGCCCGCCGCCAATGCGCTCGCCGCCGACGCGGACGTGGTGCTTGCCGTCGGCACAAGGCTGACGGATTTCACGACCGGGTCGCATTCGCTGTTCGGGCAGGCGCGGCTCGTCAACCTGAACGTCAACGCCTTCGACACGCGCAAGTGGCACGGCGCGGAACTGCTCGCCGACGCGGGGGCGGGCCTCGCGGCGCTGTCCGCCGCATTGCCGGCGTGGCGCGCGGAGGCCGGCTGGCAGGATCGCGCCCGGCGCGGCGCCGACGAATGGCGAACCGCCGTCGCGGGCCTCACCGGTCAACGCGATGTCGCGCTGCCGTACGACGGCGACGTCATCGGCGCCGTCCAGCGTTCGGCACCCGCTTCCACGACGCGCGACATCGTCGTCTGCGCGGCGGGGACGCTGCCGGCCGAATTGCACAAGCTGTGGCGCACCGCGGTGCCGGGCGGCTATCACCTGGAATACGGCTACTCGTGCATGGGCTACGAAATCGCCGGCGGGATGGGCGTGAAGATGGCAAGACCCGACCGCGAGGTCATCGTCATGGTCGGCGACGGCAGCTACCTGATGCTCAACTCGGAGATCGCGACGTCGGTGATGCTCGGCATGAAGCTCGTCGTCGTCGTGCTCGACAACCGCGGCTACGGCTGCATCAACCGCCTGCAGCAGGCGGTGGGCGGCGTGCCGTTCAACAACCTGTTCGACGACTGCGTGCAGGGCCCGCAGGGCGCGCCGCGGATCGATTTCGCCGCGCACGCGGCGTCGCTCGGCGCGCTCGCCGAGAACGTGCGGACGATTCCCGAACTCGAAGCCGCCATGCAGCGCGCGCGTGCCGCCGACCGCACGTATGTCGTCTGCATCGAGACTGATCCGGCGCATACGACCGACGAAGGCGGTTGCTGGTGGGAGGTGGCGGTGCCGGAGGTATCGGAGAGCGCGGAAGTGCAGCGCGCGCGCAGCGCGTATGTCGAAGCCAAGGGCAAGCAGTCACCATGAACGATCGATTGAACGTGAAGATCGGCATCAACCCGATTTCGTGGAGCAACGACGACCTGCCGTCCCTCGGCGGCGAGACGCCGCTCGAGGTTGCATTGAGCGAAGGCCGGCGGATCGGCTACCAGGGCTTCGAGCTGGGCAACAAGTTCCCGCGCGAATCCAACGCGTTGCGCAGCGTGCTAGCAGCGCATGGCCAGGAGCTGGTGTCGGGCTGGTACTCCGGCAGGCTCGCGCGGCGTTCGGTGGAGGAGGAAGTCGCCGCGGTCGGCCCGCACCTGAAGCTGCTGGCCGACAACGGCGCCCGCGTGATGGTCTACGGTGAGGTCGCCGACAGCATCCAGGGCGCGCCGCAGCCACTGTACAAGCGCCCACGCTTTTTCACGTCCGCGCAATGGGATGCGTACGCGCAGCGGCTGACGCAGTTCGCGCGGCACACGCTGGCGCATGGCGTGCGGGTGGCCTATCACCATCACATGGGCGCGTACGTCGAGACGCCCGCGGACGTCGACGAGTTGATGGCGCGTGTCGGCCACGAGGTCGGCCTGCTGTTCGACAGCGGCCACATGACGTTCGCCGGCGGCGACGCGACGGCGATGCTCCGCAAACACGTGCAGCGCGTCTGCCATGTCCACTGCAAGGACGTGCGGCCGGACGTCATCCGGCTGGCGCGCAACCGCAACTGGAGCTTCCTCGATGCCGTCATCAACGGCGCCTTCACGGTGCCCGGCGACGGCACCGTCAATTTCGCCGCACTCATCGGCCTGCTGCGCGAGCACGGCTACGCCGGCTGGCTGGTCGTCGAGGCCGAGCAGGACCCGGTGGTGGCGCCGAGCTACGCGTATGCCGAAAAAGGCTTCCGGCATCTGCGGCAACTGGTGGACGCGACGACATGACGCTGCTCGTGAAGGGTCGCCGCGACGGCCGCGACATCGTCGCGGTGACGCCGCAATCGGCCGGCTGGCACTACGTGGGCTTTGCCGCGCATCGCCTGGCGCCGGGCGAAGCGATGGCGTTCGCGACCGGCACCGACGAGGCCTGCATCGTCGTGCTGCGCGGCATCGTCTCGGTCTCGACGCGCGACGGGCAATGGCGCGACATTGGCAGGCGCACGAGCGTGTTCGACGATGAAGCGCCCTACGCCGTCTACGTTCCCGCCGGGGACGACGTGCGGATCGCGGCGACGACCGACGCCGAGGTCGGCATCGCCCGCGCGCCCGGATCCACGCGGCGGCCGGCCCGTTTGATCGCGCCGGCGACGATGACACGCACGACGCGCGGACAGGGCCAGAACACGCGCTACGTCTGCGACATTCTTCCGCAGTCGGAGCCGGCCGACCATCTGCTGGTCGTCGAGGTGCGCACGCCGTCCGGGCATTCGTCGAGCTATCCGCCGCACAAGCACGACACCGACAACCTGCCGGCGGAGAGCTCGCTCGAGGAAACGTACTACCACCGCCTGAATCCCGCGCAGGGCTTCGCGTTTCAGCGCGTCTACACCGACGACCGCACGCTCGACGAGTCGCTGGCGGTGGAGGATCACGACGTCGTGATGGTGCCGCGCGGCTACCACCCGGTGGTCGTGCCTTACGGATACGATTCGTATTACCTGAACGTGATGGCGGGGCCGACGCGCGAATGGCATTTTCGCAACGACCCCGCGCACGAATGGATGCTCAGGAAATAACGGCGAAACACCCACTGCCCGCAGGGAGACGCGAAAGACGCCGGGGACTTCACGATCCTCTGTGTCACACCGGCTCCGGCGCCAAGGAGGACACGGCAATGACGGAAGTGGCACTGTTCGGGGCGGGCCGGATCGGCAAGATCCACGCCGGTAATGTCGCCCGCCAGCAAGGGGTCAAGCTGCGGTACGTGGTCGACGTCGACGCCGCCGCAGCCGGCGCGCTCGCCGCGCAGCACGGCGCGCAGGTCGTCGGCGCGGACGCCGCGTTCGCCGACAAGGCGGTGGGCGCCGTCGTCATCGGCTCATCCACCGACACCCACGCGGACCTGATCACGCGCGCCGCGGCGACCGGCAAGGCGATCTTCTGCGAAAAGCCGGTCGACCTGTCCGTCGACCGCGCGCGCACCTGCGCCGACGCCGTCACGCGCGCCGGCGTCACCTGCATGATCGGCTTCCAGCGCCGCTTCGACCCCACGTTCGCCGCACTGAAGGAGCGGCTGGTCAAGGGCGAGATCGGCGAGCCCGAAATGCTGGTCGTCACGAGCCGTGATCCGGGGGCGCCGCCGGTCGAGTACCTGAAGCGGTCGGGCGGCATCTTCCGCGACATGCTGATCCACGACTTCGACATCTTCCGCTGGATCCTCGACGACGACGCGGTCAGCGTCTACGCGACAGGCAGCGTGCTGACCGATCCCGCAGTGGGCACCGTCGGCGATGTCGACTCCACCGCCGTCACGATCCGCACGCGCCGTGGCCGGCTGGCGCAGATCAACACGAGCCGCCGCGCCGCCTATGGCTACGACCAGCGCTTCGAGGTGCTGGGCAGCAAGGGCATGCTGCAGGCAGGCAATCACCGGCCGACCGAGGTCACGGCGTCCACCGGCGCGAACGTCAGCCAGGACCTGCCCGAATACTTCTTCCTCGAGCGCTATCGTGCGGCCTACGCGCTCGAGATGGCGCACTTCTTCGGCGCGCTCGCCGGCGACACCGCGGTGCGCACGTCGATCGCCGATGGCGTGAAGGCGCTGGAGCTGGCGGACGCCGCCACCACGTCGTGGCGCGAAAAGCGCATTGTTGAATTTGGCTGAGTGATTGCACTTCCATTGCCCGTCAACTTGAGGCACCGTCGTCCCCGCGAAGGCGGGGACCCATTGTCGTATGTCGATGAAAGCGGGATTGGCGGCCAAAACCGCTGGGTTCCCGCCTTCGCGGGGACGACGGAGACAAAGCGGGTTGCTGAGAGGAGAGACAAGTGAAATCCGATCCCGTCCGCATCGGCATCGTCGGCGTCGGCCGCATGGGCCGCCGCCATGCCGAGAACCTCGCGACCCGCGTGCCCGGCGCCGACCTGGTCGCCGCGTGCAGCCCCATCACCGAGGAGCTCGACTGGGCGCGCGATGCGCTCGGCGTCCGCGGCCTGTACAAGGACTATCGCGAACTGCTCGCGCAGCCGGATATCGACGCCCTCTTCCTCGTCACGCCGAACGCGCTGCATCCGCAGCAGATCATCGCCGGGTTGCGCGCTGGCAAGCACGTGTTCTGCGAAAAGCCGCTGTCGCTGGTGCTCGACGAGTGCCTCGAAGTGGAGGCGGAGGCCGCGAGGCATCCCGACCTCAAGGTGATGATCGGCTTCGTCCGCCGCTTCGACGCGAGCTACCAGGACGCGCAGAGGAGCATCGCGGCCGGCGCGATCGGCCGGCCCTTCCTGGTCCGCTCGGAAACCTGCGACCAGAACGACCCGTCGGGATTCTTCGTGCGCTTCGCGCCGTCCTCCGGCGGCATCTTCGTCGACATGAGCGTCCACGACATCGACCTCGCGCGCTGGCTGCTGGGCTCGCCGAAGGCGCTGCGCGTGTTTTCGGTCGGCACCGTCGCCGTGCACGAGGGCCTGCGCGCCTGCGGCGATGTCGACAATGGCGTGGCGATCTGCGAGTTCGCCGACGGGCGCATGGCGTGCTTCTACGCGTCGCGGACGATGGCGCACGGCCACGAGACCGCCACCGAGATCGTCGGCACCGACGGGCGCCTGACGGTGGGCCGCGACGGCCGCCTGAACCAGGTCGAGATCGCCGACGTCCACGGCATCCGGACGCTGACGACGCCGACGTTCTACGAGCGCTTCGCCGATGCCTTCCTGCGCGAGGAAATGCACTTCGTCGACTGCGTGCGCTTCGACCGGACGCCGGCGCTCACGCTGCACGACGCGACCGAGGCGACGCGCATCGGCATCGCGCTGCGCACGTCGCTGCACGAACACCGGATGGTGGAAATCTGATGGACCGTTACGATTTCTGCCGCGCGCTCGCGCGCGACGCCGGCA
>JBDTNR010000207.1:0-6367 GCA_039933655.1 Betaproteobacteria bacterium
CCATGGCGTTCGCGCTCGCCTCCGGCCACGCCGCCGCGCAGGCGCCCGACCGCATCGTGTTCGCCACCGACTGGCTCGCGCAGGCCGAGCACGGCGGCTTCTACCAGGCGCTGGCCGAGGGCACCTACAGGAAGTACGGCCTCGACGTCGTCATCAGGATGGGCGGCCCGCAGGTCAACGGCCTGCAGCTTCTCGCCGCCGGCCAGCTCGACGTCGCGATGGCCGACGGACTGCAGGTGCTGTCCGCCGTCGAGCAGGACGTGCCGTTGACGGCGATCGCTGCCACCTTCCAGAAAAATCCCACTGTCATCATTTCCCATCCGGGTGTGGCGCAGCTCGCGGACCTGAAGGGCAGGCCGATCGCCATCGGCGCCGCGAGCAACACCACGTTCTGGCCCTGGCTCAAGCAGAAGTACGGTTTCACCGACGACCAGAAACGTCCCTATGGATTCTCGGTGCAGCCGTTTCTCGCCGACCGCGCGCTGTCGCAGCAGGGCTTCGCGACGTCGGAGCCGTTCCCGATCGAAAAGGCCGGCGTCAAGCCGGTCGTCTTCCTGCTGGCCGACCTTGGGTACCCGCCGTACTCCGAGGTGCTCGTCGTCAAGCGCGATGTGCTCGCGCGGCGGACGGACGCGCTCGCGCGCTTCGTCCGCGCTTCCGCCGAAGGGTGGAAGAGCTACCTTGCCAACCCCGCGCCGGGCAATGCGCTCATCCGCAAGGACAACCCGGAGATGAGCGAGGAGTTGCTCGCCTACGGCCACCGGAAGATACGCGAGTACGCGATCGCCGACGGCGGTGATGCCAGGACGACCGGCCTGCTTGGCATGACCGACGCGCGCTGGAACGCGACGGTCGACTTCCTGCGCAGCGCCGGACTCGCCAAGGCCGGCACCGACTATCGCCGAGGCTGGACGCTGGACCTTGCGAAGAACGTTCGCGTCCTCCCCTGACGTTGCCGTGACTGCGATGTCCGCCGCCGCGCCGGTCGTCGCCGTTCACGCCGTCGCGAAGACCTATGCCGACGGTACGCGCGCGCTCGCCCCGGTCGACCTGATCATCCGCGCCGGCGAGTTCGTGACGCTGCTGGGACCCTCGGGCTGCGGCAAGACGACCTTGCTGCGCATCGTCGCGGACCTGCTGGCGCCGACGCAGGGCCAGGTGACGTGGTGGGGCGATGCGCGAGTGCCGGCCGCGGATCCGGAGCGCCGCCTGGCCATGGTCTTCCAGTCGCCGACGCTGATGCCCTGGGCGCGTGTTGCGGCCAATGTGCGCCTGCCGCTCGATCTCGCGCACGTCGCGCCCGCAGACGCCGCCAACGCCGTTTCCGATGCGCTGGCCGGCGTGGGTCTCGCCAGCTTCGCCGACCGATACCCGCGTGAACTCTCCGGTGGCATGCAGATGCGGGTGTCGATCGCGCGGGCGCTCGCCACCGCGCCGTCGCTGCTGCTGATGGACGAGCCGTTCGGCGCGCTGGACGAATTCACGCGCCACAAGCTCGATGCGGACCTCGCGGCGTTGTGGCTCGCGCGGAGGCTTACCGTGCTGTTCGTCACGCACAGCATCCAGGAAGCCGTGTTCCTGTCGACGCGCGTCGTCGTCATGGCGGCGCGGCCCGGGCGCGTCATCGCCGACGTGGCGATCCCCGAGGCGCATCCCCGGGGGAGCGCGTTTCGCGGATCCGCGACGTTCGCCGCGCTGTGCGAGGACCTGTCGACGCGCGTGGCGCGCGCCGCCACCGGCGACCGCACCAGCGACGTGATCCAAGCGTCGCCATGAGCGCCGCGGCGGCACGAACGTTGCGCATCGTCGCGCCGATCGCCGTCGCGATCGTCGTGCTGGCGGCGTGGCAATGGCTGGTGACAATCCATGACGTGCCCGCCTACCTCGTGCCGTCGCCCGCCAGGATCGCGCAGACGCTCTGGCAGGACCGGGTGCTGCTGGTCGACTCGCTCGGCGTCACGCTGTCCATCGCGCTGACAGCGCTCGCGCTGGCGATCGTCGCCGGCGTCGCGATCGCGCTGCTGTTCGCGCAAAGCCGGCTGGTGGAGGCGAGCCTCTTCCCGTACGCGATCCTGCTGCAGGTGACGCCGATCGTGGCGATCGCGCCGCTGATCATCATCTGGGTGAAGGACACGCGCGTGGCGCTCATGCTGTGCGCGGTCGTCGTCGCGGTCTTCCCGATCATCTCCAACACGACGCTGGGCCTGCGCAGCGTCGACCCCGGTCTCCTCGATTTTTTCCGGATGAGCCGGGCGACGCGCTGGCAGACGCTCACGCGCCTGCGGATACCGAGCGCGCTGCCATATTTCTTCGCCGGGCTGCGCATTGCCGGCGGCCTGGCGCTGATCGGCGCCGTCGTCGCCGAGTTCATCGCGGGCACCGGCGGCAACGGCGCCGGCCTTGCCTACCAGATCCTGCTCGCCGGGATCCAGCTCAACATTCCCCGCCTCTTCGCGGCACTGGTGCTGATCACGCTGGCGGGGGTGGCGATCTACCTCGCGATCGGCGCGCTCGCGCGCATGGCGCTTGAGCGCTGGCACGAAAGCGAATTGCCGGGCGCCGACTGAATAGCTGCGAAGCTTCAATGCGCGGTTTCCGTCACGCATGAGTCCTGCTCATCCGTCGTTCCCGCGAAAGCGGGAACCCGGCGGCGTCATGCCGGCCTCGCGAGAGCGAGCCCCAGAGACGCTGGGTTCCCGCTTTCGCGGGGACGACGACTTATGGCATGACGCTGCGACATGAAATGGGAACCCGAAACAGCGCATTGCGGGAAGGCACCCAGCGGCCACTAGCGCGCGAACTTGCGTATGACCGCCAGCGCCTCGTCGATGGCGTGCTCGCCGTCGCCCGACTTGACGGCGTGCGCCACGCAGCCGTGCAGATGATGCTCGAGCAGCTTCAGCGCGAGTGCGTCGAGCGCCGACTGCACGGCGCTGACCTGTGTGAGGATGTCGATGCAGTAACGATCCTCCGCGATCATCTTGCCGATGCCGCGCACCTGGCCCTCGATGCGATTGATGCGCTTGCCGAGCGCGTCGCCGTCGGCGCGCGCGACGACAGGATGCGCAGGCGCGGCCGCTTTACGCGACGACGTCATAGCCGGCGCCCTCGATGGCCGACCGCAGCGCGGGGGCGCCGGTGCGCGCCGGATCGAACGTCACCTTCGCCGCGCCCGGCGTGAGCGTCACCGCCACGTCGGCCACTCCCGGGACCGCCTTCAACACCCGTGTGACGCTCGCCACACAGCCGCCGCAGGTCATGCCCTGCACGTTCATCGTGATCGTTTCCATTGCCTTCTCCTTGAGATTGATCAGGCCGGCGGCCGCCAGCGCCGCAACAGCAGCGCATTGCCGACCACCGACACCGAGCTTGCCGCCATCGCGGCGCCAGCAAGCACCGGATTCAACATGCCCACCGCCGCGAGCGGTATGCCGAGCACGTTGTACGCGAACGCAAAAAACAGATTCTGGCGGATCTTCCTGAGCGTCACGCGCGACAGCAGGATCGCGTCGACGACCGCTTCGAGGTCGCTGCGGATCAGCGTGACGTCGGCCGCCTCGACGGCGATGTCGGAGCCGGCGCCGATCGCAAAGCTCACGTCGGCGGCAGCCAGCGCGGGCGCGTCGTTGATGCCGTCGCCGACCATGCCGGTCACGACGCCGCGGGCTTTCAATTCGCGCACGGCATCCGCCTTACCGGCGGGCAGCACGCCCGCGCGAAACTCGCGGATGCCGACTGCCTGCGCCACGGCTTCCGCGGTCGCAACGTTGTCGCCCGTCAGCATGACGACGTCGATGCCGGCCGCCGCCAGGCGCCGCACCGCCGCCGCCGAGGTTGGTCGCAGCGCATCGGCCAGCGCGATCACGCCGAGCAGGCGGCCCGCGCGCGCGACGCCGACGATCGTCTTGCCCGCGTGCTGCAACGCCGCGTACACGTCTTCGGAAACGGCGACGCCCGACTCCTGCAGATAGCCGATCGATCCGAGCACCAGCGGCTTGCCGTCGGCGTCGCGCGCGCTGATACCCTTCCCCGGCACCGAAACGAAATCGGCGATGGGGGACGGCGCGATCCTCTGCGCCAGCGCGGCGGCGAGCATTGCCTTCGCCAGCGGATGCGTCGAGCCCTGCTCGAGGCTCGCCGCCGCCCGCAGCACGTCGTCGCGCGTCGCGCCGTCGACGCCGACCACGTCGGTGACGGCGGGTCGGCCTTCGGTCAGCGTGCCGGTCTTGTCGACGATCAGCGTCTCTAGCCGTCCCGCCTGTTCCAGTGCCGTTGCGTTGCGAATCAGGATTCCCATCTGCGCGCCGCGCCCGGTGCCGACCATGATCGCCGTGGGCGTGGCGAGTCCCAGCGCACACGGACAGGCGATCACCAGCACCGCCACCGCGTGCACGAGCGCCTGCGTCGCATCGCCCGCGAGCCACCACGTCAATGCAAACGTCCCGATCGCCACCACGACGACGATCGGGACGAAGATGCCGGACACGCGATCGGCCAGCCGCTGGATCGGCGCCTTCGAACCCTGTGCCTCGGCAACGAGGCGCACGATGCCCGCCAACAGCGTGCCGCTGCCCACACCGGTGGCGTCGCAGGTCAGGAGACCGTCCTGGTTGAGCGTGCCCGCGTAGACCGGCGCGCCATGCCCCTTCGCGACCGGCAGACTCTCGCCGGTCAGCATGCTTTCGTCGACCGTCGACGTCCCGTCGTGCACGGTGCCGTCGACCGGCACGCTCTCGCCCGCCCGCACGAGGAAACGGTCGCCGGCCACCAGTTGCGCGAGCGGCACGTCGACTGTCACGCCGTCACGCAGCACGTGTGCGGTCTTCGGCTGCAGGCGCAGCAGGCCCTCCAGCGCGGCGGACGTCCCCGCCTTCGCCCGCGCCTCCAGCAGCTTGCCGAGGAATACCAGCGTGATCACGGCCGCACCGGCCTCGAAATACACGTGCTGGTCGTGCAGCGCCAACACCGTCACCACCGCGCTGAACGCGTACGCCATCGTCGTGCCCAGCACCACCAGCACGTCCATGTTCGCGCCGCCGCCGCGCAACGCATTCCAGGCACCGACATAGAAGCGCCGGCCGATCCAGAACTGGACGGGCGTGGCGAGCACGAGCTGCAGCCAGCGCGGCAGCAGGTCCGCATGCGGCGCGGCCGTCAGGCTGCCGGATGTCAGCATGGGGATCATCTGCGCGAGCAGCGGCGCGGTCAGCAGCGCGGCAACGATGAACTCGCGCTTCAACTGCGCGAACTCTCGGGCCTTGCGTGCCTTGTCGCGCCGACGGTCGCCTTCCGGGTCGCTGCGTACGGTCGCGCCGTAGCCGGCGCGCGCGACGGCGGCGATCAGTTGCTCGGGGGCGACCTGCCGGGGGTCGTAGCCGACCGCCGCCGTCTCCGTCGCGAAATTGACGGTCGCCTGGGCCCCCGGCACCCGGTTCAGGACTTTCTCGATGCGCGCGGCACAGGCCGCGCACGTCATGCCGGTCAGGCCAAGATCGATGCGCGCCGGAGTCGGCGGCGCCTTGCTCGTCATAGCGTCCATGCAAGCAATATATACCCCTTACGGGTATTTGTCAATATACCCCATCCAGGTATCCATGACGTAGCTTTCGGCCGCGCCCCGCCGGCCGTCCCGCGACGCGCGCGGTCAGGACTCGGCTTTGAGCTGCGGGAACAGGATGACGTCGCGGATCGACGGCGAATCGGTCAACAGCATGACGAGGCGGTCGATGCCGATGCCCTCGCCCGCCGTCGGCGGCAGTCCGTATTCCATCGCGCGCAGGTAGTCGGCGTCGAAGAACATCGCCTCCTCGTCGCCGGCCTCGCGCGCACTCACCTGCGCCTGGAACCGCGCCGCCTGATCCTCCGGATCGTTCAATTCGGAAAACCCGTTCGCGAACTCGCGGCCGGTCATGAACAGCTCGAAGCGGTCGGTGACCGCGGGATTCATGTCGTTGGCGCGCGCCAGCGGCGACACGTCGGTCGGATGCGCGATGATGAACGTCGGCTGTGCCAGCTTCGACTCGGTGGTCTCCTCGAACAACTTCAACTGCAGCAGCCCGACGCCATCGGTCGGAAACACCTCGACGTCGAACGGCGCCAGCGCCACGCGCAGGTACTCGGGCTTCGCGAGCTCGTGCAGCGGATAGTGGGGGTGGTACTGGTGGATCGCTTCCGCCATCGTCAGCCGGTCGAAGGGCTTGCCGAGGTCGATCGGCGTCCCCTGATAGGAGATCGCCGTGGTGCCGAGAACCTTCTGCGCGACTTCACGGATCAGCGCCTCGGTCAGGTCCATCAGGTAGTGATAGTCCTGATAGGCCTCGTAGAACTCGAGCATCGTGAACTCGGGATTGTGCCGCGTCGAGATGCC
>JBDTNR010000208.1:0-6362 GCA_039933655.1 Betaproteobacteria bacterium
CGGCTATCCGCCGATATAGCTCATCTCGACCTTCGGCGCGCGCGCGGTTTCCGAAGTGCGAATCTCGGAATAGCGGTCGGAGCGCTGCCGCCAGATGGCCGCGATCGCTCGCCGCAACGCCTCGTCGTCGCAGTCGCCGCGGACCAGCTCGCGCAGGTCGAAACCCGCGTCCGCGAAGAGGCACGTGTAGAGCTTGCCTTCGGTGGACAGCCGCGCCCGTGTGCAGTCGCGGCAAAACGCCTGCGTCACCGACGCGATGACGCCGATCTCGCCGCCGCCGTCGGCATAGGCCCAGCGCTCCGCCACTTCGCCGCGGTAGTGCGGATCCGCGGCCACGAGCGGCATCTCGGCGTCGATCATGTCGACGATCTCGCGTGCCGACACCACGTCGTCCATCCGCCAGCCGTTGGTGGCGCCGACGTCCATGTATTCGATGAAGCGAACGACATGGCCGCTGCCCTTGAAATGGCGGGCCATCGGCACGATCGAATCCTCGTTCATGCCGCGCTTGACGACCATGTTGATCTTGATCGGCGACAGGCCGGCGGCCGCGGCCGCATCGATGCCGTCGAGCACCTTCGCCACCGGGAAGTCGACGTCGTTCATCGCGCGGAATGTTGCGTCGTCGAGCGAATCGAGGCTCACCGTCACCCGCGACAATCCGGCGTCCCGCAGATCCTTCGCCTTGCGGGCGAGCAGGGCGCCGTTGGTCGTCAGCGTGAGATCGAGATCGCCGATGCCGCGCAGCATCTCGACCAGCCGCTCGATCTTCCTGCGCAGCAGCGGTTCCCCGCCGGTCAACCGGATCTTGCGCACGCCCATGGCGGCGAAGACGCTCGCCACGCGCGTGATTTCCTCGAAGGTCAGCAACTGCGTGTGCGGGAGAAAGGAGTAGTCGCTGCCGAACACGTCCTTCGGCATGCAGTAGACGCAGCGAAAGTTGCATCGGTCCGTCACCGAAATCCGCAGGTCCGACAGCGGCCGCCCGCGCTGATCGACGAGTGGCCCCCGCGTCACGGGCGCATCCGCGGCGTTGCGCACGAAAGCGGCAAGCGCATCGGCACGCGCGGCGGCGCGCACGTCGATGAGGGGAATGATGGTGGCCATGGCGTTGTTTACCGAGTAGGAAATGGTAGCAGATGGACACGGTCGGCACGCAGGTGCGAGTGTTGGCTGGTGTTATGATCGGCGCGCTTCGTGCCTTGCCTTGCACGCAGGCGCCAATACCCATGAAGCCAGTGTACTTTTCTGTCGACGTCCTGATGGACCGCGTTCCGCTCACCAATCGCTGGGTCAGCGAGAAGTGGCAGCCGGCCGCGATAGTGCCTGTCGCCGAGGGCGCGGCCACGCCGGGTGTTCCCGAGCGCATCGCCGACGGGCCTGCGGGCACGACATGGCGCTTTCCGCGGATGCAGATCGAGTTGCATGCGGCCGAAGCCGAAGGCTTCTTCCTCAACGTGACGTCGGACACGCCGGTGGTGTTCGTGATGTGGCGGCCCGCCGAAGACGGTGTCGAGCCCGCGGCGCGGCCGGAGATCGTCACGCTGAGCTACAACGAGGCGGGACGTTTCATGGACGGCGGCGAGCGCGTCGATCCCGTCCCGATGCCCGACGCGATACGTGCGTGGCTCACGGCGTTCGTCGCCGAGCATTACAAGCCAGAGCCGAAGCGCAAGGTCAAGCGCAACGACCCGTTCAAGGATGGCGCGTTTGCACGCGATCGTCTGCCGCGCGAGCGCGAACGGTGATACAACCAAAAGACGCAATGGCCGACGAACAGAACACTCCCGAACGTTTTTCGCTGTCACGCTGGTCGCGCCGCAAGCTGGAAGCCGCGCGCCCGGCACCCGTCGCGGCTGCCGAGGTCCCTCTCACCGCCGCGGTGCCCGCTGCCGCAGCGCCCGTGCCGGTCGCGCTGCCCGAGCCCGCACCCCTGCCCCCGGTGGAGTCGTTGTCGCTCGAATCCGATTTCAGCGTGTTCATGCAGCCGAAGGTCGATGAGGACGTGAAGCGCGCGGCACTCAAGAAGCTATTCAGCGATCCCCGATTCAACGTGATGGACGGTCTCGACATCTACACCGGCGACTACACGCAAGCCGACCCGATGCCCGCCGGCATGCTCGACAAGCTCGCCAACGTCTACGGGATGCTGAAGGACGAGCCCGCGGCCGCGGCGAAAGCCGCTGCGGATGCTGGTGCCGATGCCGGTGCCGGTGCCGGTGTCGCGACGCCCGCTCCGGCGACCGCCAGCGAGCCACCCGTCGTCGATGCCGCAGCACCAGTCGTCGATGCCGCAGCACCAGTCGTCGATGCCGCAGCACCCGTCGTCGATGCCGCAGCACCCGTAGTCGACGCCGCGCCGTCGATGCCGGTCGCCGAATCGCCGCTGGCGGTCGTCGCCGACGCCGTTCCGGGCGGCGGGAAGCAGGCATGAGTCCGCCGGCCACGATCATCGCAGGCAAGACGCTCTTCGTCTGCAACTGCAACCGGACCATGCCGCTCGACGCGCCGGCGCTCGGCCGCGCGCTCGCGTTGCCGGCGGCGCCCGTCATCCACACGATGCTGTGCCAGCGGCAGCTCGCCGAGTTTTCAGCCGGCGCGCAAGGCGACCTGCTCGTCGCATGCACGCAGGAGCAGCGGCTGTTGGGCGACGTCGCGGAGGAGGGCGGGCGCGCTCGCGAAATCCGCTTCGTCAACATCCGCGAAACGGGAGGCTGGTCGGCGGAAGCGCCCGCCGCCACGCCGAAGATCGCGGCGCTGCTGGCGATGGCGGCACTGCCGGACCCCGATCCGGTGCCGAGTGTGGCTTACCGGTCGGAAGGCCAGCTGCTCATCACCGGCCCGCTCGACGCCGCGCTCGGCTGGGCCGACGCTTTGCACGAGCGGCTGGCGGTGACGGTGCTCGCGACCGGACGCACCAATGGGGCGGCGCTGCCGCCGCAGCGCGCGTATCCGGTGTTCTCCGGACGGTTGACGGCGCTCACCGGCTGGCTCGGCGCTTTCGAAGCCGCGTGGGAGCAGGAGAATCCCATCGACCTCGACCTGTGCACGCGCTGCAATGCGTGCCTTCGCGCCTGTCCCGAGCAGGCGATCGACGAGAGTTACCAGATCGATCTCGACCGCTGCCGCGACCATCGCGCGTGCGTGACCGCCTGCGGTCCGGTGGGGGCGATCGACTTCGCGCGCACGGACCGCGCGCGCAGCGAACGCTTCGACCTCGTGCTCGACCTCCACAAGAGTGCGTGGTTTCGCCAGCATCAGCCGCCCCAGGGTTATTTCGGCACCGGGCCGGATCCGGTCGCGCAGGCGCGCGCGGTCACCGAGCTGGCGACGCTCACCGGCGAGTTCGAGAAGCCGAAGTTCTTCAACTACAAGGCGTCGATCTGCGCGCACAGCCGATCGAAGAAGACGGGGTGCACGCAGTGCATCGACGTGTGCTCGGCGCTCGCGATCCGCCCGGACGGCGACCGCATCGCCGTCGAGCCGCATCTCTGCGTCGGCTGTGGCGCGTGCACGACGGTGTGCCCGTCCGGCGCGCTCACGTATGCGTATCCGTCGGTGCCAGACCTCGCGACGCGGATCAAGACACTGCTGGCGACGTATGCGCACGCCGGCGGGCGCGACGCCTGCCTGCTGTTCCACGCCGAGGACGGCCGCGACGACATCACGCGCATCGCTCGCCGCGGCAAGGGACTGCCCGCGCGCGTGATTCCGGTCGAGATCCATCACATCGCGTCCGTCGGACTCGACGTGTGGCTGGCGTCGCTCGCCTGGGGAGCGTCGCAGGTCGCGGTCCTCGCGACCGGCGACGAAGCGCCGCAATACCGCGAGGCACTGGTGTTCCAGATGCGCATCGGCGACAGGATCGCCGGCGCGCTGGGGTATCAGGGCGAGCATTTCCGCGTCGTCGACGGCGCGGCGCTCGACGCCCTCTGGCAATGGCAGCCAGCATTGGGCGTGCGCGTGCCGGCGATATTCGCGCCGACGTCCGAGAAGCGCACGACGGCGGCGCTGGCGCTCGAGCACCTCGCCGCGCATGCCCCGGTGCCGCAAGCGGTGATCGCGCTGCCGCAGGGCTCGCCTTACGGGACCATCGCGATCAACAAGGATGCGTGCACGATGTGCCTGGCGTGCGTCGGCTCGTGCCCGGAGGCGGCGATCCTCGACAACATCGAGGCGCCGCAGGTGCGGTTCATCGAGGCGAAGTGCGTGCAGTGCGGAATCTGCGCAGCGACGTGTCCGGAACACGCCATCACGCTGGCGCCACAGCTCGACCTCACACCCTCCGCGAAGGCGCCGCGCATCCTCAACGAGGCGGCGATCTTCAAGTGCATCCAGTGCGGCAAGCCGGTCGGCACGCAGAAAATGGTGGACGCGATGTTCGCCAAGCTCGCCGGCCATTCGATGTGGTCGGCGCCGGGAGCGCTCGACCGCCTCAGGATGTGCGGCGACTGCCGCGTCGTCGCGCTGATGCAGCACGAGAACAACAGCGTCGATATTCGAAAACTATGAGCGCCGCCGGGCCGACCCAAGACGCGAATTGCGCGCCCTCGGGGGGCAGCGCAGCGGCGAAGGCCGCAAGCGTGGGGGTGGACATTCGCGCCGCCGGGCCGACCCAAGACGCGAATTGCGCCCCCTCGGGGGGCAGCGCAGCGGCGAAGGCCGCAAGCGTGGGGGTGGACATTCGCGCCGCCGGGCCGACCCAAGACGCGAATTGCGCCCCCTCGGGGGCAGCGCAGCGGCGAAGGCCGCAAGCGTGAGGGTGCCATCCACATGACCTCACCGGTGACGATCCATCCGTCGCTCGCGCCCGAAGACGTGGCGCGGGCGGAGTTCTACGCGCTCCTGTCCAGGCTCTATGCCGGACCGCCCGACGCCGCACTGCTCGCCGCGGTGGGCGCGGCCGACATGTGGGCCGACGATGGCGATAACCCGCTGGCCGCGGCGTGGAACCGACTCGTGCTCGCCAGCAAGGCGATGGATGTCGAGGCGGCGGCGGACGAGTATACGAACCTGTTCGTCGGCGTCGGCAAGAGCGAATGCAATCTGCACGCCTCGTACTGGACGCGCGAGGCGGCGATCCGGCGACCATTGGTCGCCGTGCGCGCGGACCTAGCCGAACTCGGGCTGTCGCGCCAGGGCGGCGCCACGCTGTACGAGGATCACTTGGCCGCGCTTTGCGAAACGATGCGCATTCTCATTGCCGGATCGCCCGGACGGCCACCCGAACCGGTCGCGACTCAGAAGAGATTTTTTGATAGCAGGATTGGCGTCTGGGTCTTTGATTGCTGCAGTGCAATACAAGAGAGTCCAGTTGCCAACTACTACAAGCGCGTAGCAGAATTGGCTAGCTTCTTCATGGCGGTCGAACGTGACTCGCTCGCCATCGAATGATCGGTCGACCCGCGAGGGCGGGGACGATCGACGATAACGTCACGCAGTATCGATTTTGGAGGTTCGCATGCCCCATTCGTCGCAGCGCGAAGCGCCCGCGTCAGTTTCGACGCACGTCGCCAAGTCCCCTGATCCCAAACGTCGCCGATTCCTGCTGGCACTTGGTGCTGGCGGTGCGGGCGCGGCGGCCGTCGCCGCGCAGCCGCTCGCGGCGCAACTGCCGACCCCGGCGGCCGTGGCCGATGCCGATGCGGCGCAGGGCTACCGCGAAACCGAGCACGTGCGCGATTATTACGCGACCACCCGGATTTAGGAGGCCCTCATGCTACTGACTCGCAAATCCGATGCTGCTCCCACCTCCGGCCCGCGCCTGAAGAGATTCGCGGGTGCCAAGTTTTCGACGATGGACCGCCGGACGTTCCTGAAACGCTCGGGTCTTGCCGCCGGCGCCGGCGCGTTCGCGAGCCAGCTGCCGTATGGCGTGATCGGCCCGGCGGAAGCCGCCAAGGAAGGCGAGGCCGTCAAGGTCGAAATAAAGCGCACCGTATGTACGCACTGCTCGGTGGGCTGCGCCATCGACGCGACGGTGGAAAACGGCGTGTGGACGCGGCAGGAGCCGGTGTTCGAGTCGCCGATCAACCTCGGCGCGCATTGCGCCAAGGGCGCGTCAATCCGCGAGCACGGCATCATCGAGCACTCGCACCGGCTGAAGACGCCGATGAAACTCGTCAATGGCAAGTGGCAGCGGCTGTCGTGGGACCAGGCGCTGAGCGAGGTCGGCGACAAGATCCTCGCGATCAAGAAGGAATCCGGCCCGGATGCCGTTTACTGGGTCGGCAGCTCCAAGCACAACAACGAGCAGTCGTACCTGCTGCGCAAGTTCGTGTCGTTCTTCGGTACGAACAACTGCGATCACCAGGCGCGGATCTGCCACTCGACGACGGTCGCCGGCGTAGCCAACACCTGGG
>JBDTNR010000209.1:0-6352 GCA_039933655.1 Betaproteobacteria bacterium
CGCATGCGATGGCGGCACCGACGCCGGTGTCCGCCTATCTGCATTCGGCCACGATGGTCAAGGCCGGCGTCTTCCTGCTCGCGCGCCTGTGGCCGACGCTGTCGGGTACCGAGTCGTGGTTCTGGATGGTCGGCAGCGCCGGCGCCTGCACGCTCGTCGTGGGCGCCTTCGCCGCGACCTTCCAGCGGGACTTGAAGGGTCTGCTCGCCTATTCGACGATCAGTCACCTGGGCCTCATCACGCTGCTCCTCGGTCTTAACAGCCCGCTCGCGACCGTGGCCGCGGTGTTCCACATGATGAACCATGCGACGTTCAAGGCGTCGCTGTTCATGGCCGCGGGCGTCATCGACCACGAGACCGGCACACGCGATCTCTCGCGGCTGCATGGACTCTGGAAAGCGATGCCGGTGACCAGCACGCTGGCGCTGGTGGCAACCGCGGCGATGGCGGGCGTGCCGCTGCTGAACGGCTTCCTGTCGAAGGAAATGTTCTTCGCCGAGACGCTCTACATCGACGCGATGCCGGTCGTGGAAGCGGGGCTGCCGGTGATCGCGACGCTGGCCGGCGTGTTCGCCGTCGTGTATTCGCTGCGCTTCGGGTACGGCGTTTTTTTCGGCGCCCCGCCTACCGACCTGCCGCGCGCGCCGCACGAACCCGCGCGGTGGATGCGCGTGCCGATCGAGCTGCTGGTGCTGATCTGCCTGATCGTGGGCATCGCGCCCGCGCAGTCGATCGGGCCGGCGCTCGATGCGGCCGCGCGTCCGGTGGTGGGCGGGCCGATGCCCGCGTACAGTCTCGCGATCTGGCATGGCTTCAATGCGCCGCTCGTGATGAGCATGATCGCGACGAGCGCCGGCCTCATCCTCTACAACATCCTGCGCAGGCAGCCGCAGGGGTTCCTGCGTTCCCCACTGTTTCCGGCGTTCGCCGGCCTGCGCCTGTACGAGCGCGCACTCGCGCTGGCAAGCCGCGCCTCCCGCACGTGCACGAAGCAGCTCGGCACCAATCGGTTGCAGCCGCAGCTGCTGCTGGTCGTCGTGATCGCGGTGCTCGCCACCTTCGCGTCGCTGCGCGACGGCGGGTTGACGTGGGGCGACCGGCCGCGTTTGCCGTCGTCGCTTGAATTCACGGCGCTGTGGTCGATCGGCATGACCTGCGCGGTCGGCGCGGCTGCGCTGGCAAAGTTCCACCGCCTCGCGGCGCTGACGATGCTGGCGGTGACCGGCCTCATGACTTGCCTGACGTTCGTCTGGTTCTCGGCGCCCGATCTCGCGCTGACGCAACTCGCCGTCGAGGTCGTCACCACCGTGCTGTTCCTGATCGGCCTGCGCTGGCTGCCGAAGCGCGTCGCCGTTGACCATCCGCGCGTCGCGGCGCGCGCGATGTTCCGCCGCGGGCGTGATCTCGTCATCGCGCTGGCGGCCGGCAGCGGGCTGGCCGCGATTTCCTACGCGCTGTTGACGCGTCCGGCCCCACAAAGCATATCGCCCTACTTTCTCGAACGCGCGCTGCCTCAGGGCGGCGGCACCAATGTCGTCAACGTGATGCTGGTCGATTTCCGCAGCTTCGACACGCTGGGCGAGATCACGGTACTCACGGCGGTGGCGCTGGCCGTCTACGCGCTGTTGCGGCGATTCCGGCCGCCTGCCGAAGTGGCGGACCTGCCGGCGCAGCAGCGGGAGACGGTGCAGGTGGACACCGACCTCGTCGCGCCCCGTGCCGCCACCGATGCGGAACTGGGTTACATGACGGTACCCGCCGTGCTGGTGCGCCTCTTGCTGCCGATCGCGTTCGTCGTGTCCGCCTACCTGTTCAGCCGTGGCCACAACGAGCCGGGTGGCGGGTTCGTCGCGGGGCTGGTCGTCGCCATCGCCATCGTCGCGCAGTACGTCGTCGCCGGCGCGGCCTGGGTCGAGGCCCAGGTGCACATCAATCCGGTGCGCTGGATGGGCATTGGACTGTCATGTGCCGCCCTGACCGGCGCGGGCGCCATCGCGCTCGGCTATCCGTTCCTGACGACGAGCACCGCGCACTTTACCGTTCCGCTGCTAGGCGACGTGCACGTGCCAAGCGCTACATTCTTCGACGTCGGGGTGTTCGCCGTGGTGATCGGCGCAACGCTGCTCATCCTCTTCGCGCTCGCGCACCAGTCGATTCGCGGCCATCGCAAGGCCGCGGCTGCCGCAACCGAGTTCGCGCCGCCGGACGTCGACTGATGGAGATCATCCTTTCCCTTGCGATCGGCGTGCTCGGCGCCTCCGGCATCTGGCTCGTCCTGCGGCCGCGGACGTTCCAGGTCATCATGGGGCTGTCGCTGCTCGGCTACGCCGTCAACCTGTTCATCTTCAGCATGGGCAGCCTGTCGACCGGGGCCGAACCCATTGTGGTGCCCGGGCTCCCGGCGACGCTTCTGCACTACACCGATCCTCTGCCGCAGGCGCTGGTGCTGACCGCCATCGTCATCAGTTTCGCGATGACCGCGCTGTTCCTGGTCGTTCTCCTGGCGCTCCGCGGCTTCTGCGACACCGACCACGTCGACGGCGAGGAGGAGCGGCAGTGATCGACTGGCTGCACTCCGCGATGCCGCACCTGACCGTCGTGCCGGTGCTGTTGCCGATGCTCACCGCCGCGCTGCTGCTGTTGATGGGGGGCCGCCGCCAATGGAAGGCGCTCGTCAATCTCGCCTCCGGCATCGCCGGCCTCGTCGTCGCCGTCGCACTACTGGCGTGGGTCAACGACCGCGGCGCACCCGACGCGATCGGCATCTACCTGCCGTCGAACTGGGATGTTCCGTTCGGCATCGTGCTGGCCGTCGACCGGCTGTCGGCGCTGATGCTGGTGCTGACCGGCGTGGTGAGCCTGGCCTCGGTGTGCTTCGCCACTGCGCGCTGGGACCGCGCCGGCGTCCACTACCATGCGCTGCTGCAGATTCAGCTGATGGGCGTCAACGGCGCGTTTCTCACGGCGGACGTCTTCAACCTGTTCGTGTTCTTCGAGGTGATGCTGGCGGCTTCCTATGGCCTGTTGCTGCACGGCTCGGGCCGGGCGCGGGTGCGCGCGGGCCTCCATTACATCGCGGTGAACCTGGTCGCGTCGTCGCTGTTCCTGATCGGCGTGGCGGTCCTCTACGGCATTACCGGCACGCTCAACATGGCCGACATGGCGCTGAAGATTCCGCTGATCCCGGCGGAGGACCGCGGCCTGCTGCACGCGGGCGCGGCGATTCTCGGCATCGCGTTCCTCGTGAAGGCGGCGATGTGGCCGCTCAACTTCTGGCTGACGCCTGCCTACGCAGCGGCCAGCGCGCCGGTCGCGGCGATCCTCGTCATGCTGAGCAAGGTGGGCGTCTACGCGGTGCTGCGATTGTGGACGCTGCTCCTGTCGACCGGCCCGACGACGACGGCATTCGGCGGCACGGCGCTCGTCTACGGCGGCCTGGCCACGCTGGCGCTGGCGGCGATCGCCATGATGACGACGCAACTGCCGCGCCGTCTCGCCGGCTTCGGCATCATCGTCTCGTCGGGCACGTTGCTTGCGGTGCTCGGCTTCGCCGACGCGCCGATGCTCGGCGGCGCCATGTTCTATATGGTGGGCTCGACGCTGGCGGCGAGCGCGTTGTTCCTGCTGGGCGAGCTGATCGAGCGCGCGCGCGCCGTCGACGTCGCGGCGGCGATCCACGAAGACGAGACGGATCACGTGCCCTTCTACGTCGACTTCGTCGAGTCAACGGGACCAAACCATGAAGAGGACGAGGAGGCGCAGGCGGGGCAAGCAATTCCTGCCGCGATGGCGTTCCTCGGATTGA
This sequence comes from Betaproteobacteria bacterium, assembly GCA_039933655.1. GTDB lineage: Bacteria > Pseudomonadota > Gammaproteobacteria > Burkholderiales > Casimicrobiaceae > VBCG01. Next base: position 3,806 of record JBDTNR010000209.1, read on the forward strand.
GCTTCACCGTCTGCGCGCTGGTCATCGCCGGTTTGCCGCCGCTGTCGGGATTCCTGGGCAAGATCGCGATGCTCACCGCTCTCCTCGATGCCTTCCCGCAGCGGGCCGTCGCCGGCTTGTGGTCGATGTCGGGTCCGGGCTGGGCGCTGCTCTCCCTGCTGATCGGCTCGAGCCTGTTGGCGACGATCGCGCTTTCGCGCGCGGGAATCCGCTACTTCTGGGCGCCGCAGGATCGCCCGACGCCGCGGTTGCAGGTGATCGAGTGCGCGCCCATCGCGGCGTTGCTGCTGGTGGCGGCCGCGCTGACCGTCCGCCCCGACCCGGTACTTCGATACACGCAGGCAGCCGCCGCCAGCCTGATGAACCCCGCTCCCTACATCGACGCCGTGCTGTCGGCCAAGCCGGTGCCGGCACCGGTACCTGCGGCGCGCGCATCCGCGGACGGCCGCGCGCGATGAAGCGCCTGCTGCCCGCGCCGCTGCTGTCGCTCGTTCTGTTCGCGTTGTGGCTCGCGCTGAACCACTCGACGAGCGCCGGCCATCTCGCGCTCGCCGCGATTATCGGGCTCGCGGTGCCGGTGTTGACGGCCCCGTTGCGACCACTGCCGGTGCGCGTTCGGCACCCGGTCACCATCGTTCGACTCGTCGTGGCCGTGGCGCACGATGTCATCGTTTCGAATTGGCGGGTGGGCGCGCGCATCGTGCACAAGGGTGGCCGCGGACCGCCGCAGCCGGCGTTCGTAAGGGTGCCGCTCGCGCTGCGCGATGCCAGCGGGCTCGCGGCGCTGGCGATCATCACGACCATCATTCCGGGGACCGTCTGGTCGGAGCTCGCACTCGACCGCAGTGTCCTGCTGCTGCACGTATTCGACCTGGACGACGAGGCCGCTTTCGTCGCGCACTACAAGGACCGCTACGAACGGCCGCTGCTGGAGGTATTCGGATGACCACATTTCTCGCCGCGGCGACGTACTTCGCGATCGGCTGCTTCGCTGTCGCGATGGCGCTCGCCCTCTTCCGGCTCGCCTGGGGACCCTCGGCCCAGGATCGCGTGCTCGCGCTCGACTTCATCTACGTCAACGGCCTGCTGACGGTGATGGTGCTCGGCATCCGCTATGCGAGCCAGATGTATTTCGAAGCCGCGTTGCTGATCGCGCTGTTCGGTTTCCTCGGCTCGACCGTGATGGCCAAGTTCCTGCTGCGCGGCGAGGTGATCGAATGAGCGGTGTTCCGATGTGGCTCGAGGTCGTCGTCGGCGCGCTGCTCGTCATCAGCGGCCTCCTGTCGCTCATCGCCGCCGTCGGCCTTGTGCGCCTGAAGGATTTTTTTCAGCGGATGCACCCTCCGGCGCTGGCGAGCACGCTCGCCGCATGGTGCATCGCGCTGGCGTCGACCCTCTACTTTTCGTCGTTGCAGGGCGGGCTGACGCTGCAGGCGCTGCTGATCAACATCCTGCTCGCGATCACCACGCCGGTCACCACCGTGCTGCTCGCCCGTGCCACGTTGTTTCGCATGCGCCGGAACGGCGAGGACGTGCCGCCGCCGCTCGTCGGCGGCGACTGATCGCAGCGCAAGCGCAGCCGCGCGGCGAGGCGGCTGCGTTTGCGGCTGCCGTCCGCCTGCTTGTCGCCCAGCGCCAGCCTGGGAACGACCTTGATGCCCGCGGCGTCGGCGAAGGTTGCGCCGGCGCGATGCACGGCCGTGCCGTTGCCGGGGCTTCCGAACGACACCTTGCCCCGATTCGCCTTCGCACTTCATTCGTTTCGCGATGTCGATTCGCCGCGGTCGCGGCAATCGGCGCGAGAGGTTGCACCGATGTAACCAGATGGTTAATATTGGCGGATGCCCGTATCCGCAGAAGCCACGCGCGCGGCGACGACGCATCCGACGCGCGACGCTGTCCGCACGCAGGCGGCGATCCTCGATGCGGCGACGCAGGAGTTCGCGCGTCATGGACTGGGTGGCGCGCGCGTCGATCGCATTGCCGCGCGCGCCAAATCGAACAAGCGGATGCTCTATTACTATTATGGCGGCAAGGAGGACCTCTTCCTCGCCGTGCTGGAGCGCGCGTACGAGCACATCCGCGGCGAGGAACAGAAGCTGCGCCTGACCGACATGCCGCCGCGCGAGGGCGTGGCGCAGCTCGTCGTGTTCACCTGGAAGTACTACCTCGCGCATCCGGAGTTCATGACGCTGCTCAACAGCGAGAACCTCCATCGCGCCCAGCATCTGCAGCGCTCGCGCAAGATCCGCGCGATGCACTCGCCGCTGATCGCCACGCTCTCGGAAGTGCTGGAGCGCGGCGTGCGTACCGGTGATTTCCGCGAGGGCGTGGATCCGGTCCAGCTCTACGTCTCCATCGCGGCGCTCGGCTATTTCTACCTGTCGAACAATTACACGCTGTCGACGATCTTCGGCCGGAACCTGCTGGCGGCAAGGGCCAAGGCCGCCCGCCTCGCGCACATCAAGGCGCTGGTGCTGGGCTACCTCGCCACATGAGCCCGCCGGGCCGTCCCAAGGGCGAATACCGGAGTGCGCAGCACGAAGG
>JBDTNR010000210.1:0-6328 GCA_039933655.1 Betaproteobacteria bacterium
GCGGATCAGGGTCCGGCGCTTACCACGGCGAGGCGAGCTTCCTCACGTTCACGCACCGCAAGCCGGTGTTCGTGCAGCCGCGGATGGCCGCGGCCCGGCTGCTCTATCCGCCGTACGGCTTCGCGTTCGACAAGGTGCTGGCGCTGCTGCGCAAGCTCAACACTTAGCGCGCCCTTCGACCCTACACCGGGCCGCCGCCCGTCTTCTCGCCGCGCTCGTAGACGATGTGCGCGCGGCCGACCAGCAGCGGGTCGACGACGCCGATGCGCTCCGTATCCTTCGCCTTGTACGGAAACGAATGCAGCAGGGAGCGCAGCGCGTTCAGGCGCGCGCGCTTCTTGCAGTCCGACTTGATGACGGTCCACGGCGCGTCGGCGGTGTCGGTGTGGAAGAACATCGCCTCCTTCGCCTTCGTGTAGTCGTTCCACTTGTCGAGCGACGCCATGTCGATCGGCGACAGCTTCCACTGTTTCAACGGATGCGCCTCGCGTTCGCGGAAGCGGCGGCGCTGCTCCTCCCGGCTGACCGAGAACCAGTACTTCACGAGGTGGATGCCGCTGTGGACGAGGTTGCGCTCGAACTCCGGCGCCTGGCGCATGAACTCGCTGTATTCGTGGTCGGAGCAGAAGCCCATCACGCGCTCGACGCCGGCGCGGTTGTACCACGAGCGGTCGAAGAGGACGATCTCGCCGTGCGTCGGCAGGTGCCGCACGTAGCGCTGGAAATACCACTGGCCGCGTTCCTCGTCCGTGGGCTTCTCCAGCGCGACGACGTGCGCGCCGCGCGGATTCAGGTGCTCCATGAAGCGCTTGATCGTGCCGCCCTTGCCGGCGGCGTCGCGCCCTTCGAACAGGATGACGACCCTCTGTCCCGTCTCCTTGATCCACGCCTGGAACTTGAGCAGTTCGACCTGCAGCCGGTATTTCTGCCTTTCATAGGACTTGCGCGCCAGCAAGTTCCTGTACGGGTAGCCGCCGGTGCGCCAGTCGGCGGCGAGTTCGTCGTCGCGATCCGCTTCCGCCACGCGCGTCCGCGCCTTCTGTTGCCGGAGCAGTTCCTCCGCGAGCGCCCGCGCGTCGGCCGGCGATTGTCCGGCCAGGATGTCGATGAGCGCGTTGTTCTCCGTGCCCTGCGCCGACGCCATGTTCTCTTCGACGGCACTGTGCTCGACCGCGGCGGGACTGGACGTGGGGCCGATGTCGCCGGCGGCAACGCGACGCGGGCGGGCAGGTCCGGGCGCGGCCGACTTGGCGGCGCGCTTCACACGCTTTGATGTGATAGGTTTTGAAGTCGGTGGCATTACTGACACTACATGTTGTGAACGCAGTCAGCGGCAGAACACTGGTTTCTTAGTAAGATCGCGCGACGGCCCAACAAAGTTGACCGGCGGCCGGAGCACTTCCGGACGTCCGCGTCCAACGTGTTAGGCCGTCGCGGTGAACGAGCGTGGGCCTCCCACTATTTCGACGTCGGCAACTTCCCGACCACGCCTTCGACGTAGTAATCCATCTTCGACAGGTCGGCATCGCTGATCGTCTTGCCCGCCGCCAGCCGCTCCTTGCCGGTGTTGTCCTTCATCGGACCGGTAAACGGCGACAGCTTGCCGGCGACCATCTCGGCCTCCGCCTTCTTCACGAGTTCCTGCACGTCGGCCGGCACGACCTTGTTGAACGGGGCGAGCTTGATCATGCCGTCCTTGATGCCGCCCCAGACGTTGTCCTGCTGCCACTTGTTATCGAGCACCGACTGCGCGACCTTCGTATAGTAGTTGCCCCAGTGGTGCGTCACGGCGGTCAGCTGCGCGTTCGGGCCGTACTTCGACATGTCGGAGTGATAGCCGATCGCGTAGACCTTCTTCGCCTCGGCGGCCTGCACGGCGGCCGTCGAGTCCGTGTGGTGCGTGACGACGTCGGCACTCTGCGAGATCAGCGTGTTCGCGGCTTCGGACTCCTTGCCCGGATCGAACCACGAGTTGACCCAGATGACCTTGACCTCGGCCTTCGGGTTCACGCTGCGCATGCCGCGCGCGAACGCGTTGATGCCCATGACGACCTCGGGGATCGGGAACGCGGCGACGTAGCCCGCGACGCCGGTCTTGGACATCTTGCCGGCGACGATGCCGGACAGGTAGCGACCCTCATAAAAGCGCGCGTTGTAGATGCCGACGTTCTTCGATGTCTTGTATCCGGTCGCGTGCTCGAATTTGGTGTTCGGAAACGTCTGCGCGACCTTGATCGTCGGGTTCATGTAGCCGAACGACGTCGTGAAAATCAGGTTGTGGCCGGTGGCGGCGAGTTCGCGGATCACGCGCTCGGCGTCTGCGCCCTCCGGCACGCTCTCGATGTACTTCGACGTCACCTTGGTTCCCAGCGCCTTTTCCATCTCCTTGCGGCCGGTGTCGTGCTGGAACGTCCAGCCGGCATCGCCGATCGGGCTCACGTAGACGAAACCGATCTTGAGCGGCTCGCCGGCCTTGGGTTGCGCGGCGGCGGGAAGCGCCAGCGCGACCGCGCATGCGGCCATCGTCGCGAGCGCCATTCTGCGGGAAGTGCGGTTCATCGTGATCTCCTGGGAGCGTCGGGGTGGTGCGGGCAAGCGAAGAATTCTACTGCAAAAGCGTGTTCACCAAGAGGCGCAGAAACGCCCTGGCCGCCATGGGCGTCGGGGTCGTCCCTGCGACCTGTTGCGAGGGTGACCTGCCATTGCGATGGGTGATTTTCAGCTGTCGGGATGGAACGGCCGGCCGAGCGACGCCGGCGCGTTCAGCTTGATCACCGCGGCGTCGCGCGAAATGATCGCGAGGACGACGATGGTGGCGACGTAGGGCAGCATCGACAGGTATTGCGACGGCAGCTCCACGCCCAATGCCTGCGCCTGGAACTGGGCGAGCGTCACGCCGCCGAACAGATACGCGCCGGCCAGCACGCGCCACGGCTTCCACGTGGCGAACACGACCAGCGCCAGCGCGATCCATCCGCGGCCGGACGTCATGCCTTCGGTCCACGACGGGTTGTAGGCAAGCGACAGGTAGGCGCCGCCCAAGCCTGCGCAGGCGCCGCCGAACAGCACGGCGAGATAGCGGATGCGGACGACCGGGTAGCCGATCGCGTGCGCCGACTGCGGCGACTCGCCGACGGCGCGCAGCACGAGCCCGCCACGCGTCCTGAACAGGAACCACTGGATCGCCGCGAAGAGGACGAGCGACAGATAGACGAGCGGGTTGTGGCCGAACAGCAGCTTGCCGATCACCGGCAGATCCGACAGGGCCGCTATCGACAGCGGCTTGATCGGCTCGATGACGACGCTCACGTAATCGAGGCCAATGAACGCCGACAGGCCGACGCCGAACAGTGACAGTGCGAGCCCGGACGCCACCTGGTTCGCCTGCAGCGTCAGCGTGACGACGGCGAAGATCAGCGACAGCGCCGCGCCCGCCGCCATCCCGGCGACCACGCCCAGCCATGGCGACTTGGTCATGGCGGCGACGATGAACGCGACGACGGCGCCGACGAGCATCATGCCTTCAACGCCCAGGTTCAGCACGCCGGATTTTTCGGTCACGAGCTCGCCCAGCGCCGCGTAGACAAGCGGAGTGCCGGCCGCGAGGGTCAGCACGAGCAGCGCAGCGGCGTGGTCCATCACGCGGCCTTCGCGACAGCGACCGGCGCGCGCATGACGCGCAGGCGGTAATGGATGAACACGTCGGACGCCAGCAGGAAGAGCAGCAGCGTGCCCTGGAAGAGGCCGGTGACCGACGACGGCAGCGCCAGGCGCATCTGCGCCGCCTCGCCCCCGAGATAGAGCAGCGACATCAGCAGGCTCGCGAAGAATATGCCGACCGGATGCAGACGGCCGACAAAGGCGACGATGATCGCCGCGAAACCGTAGCCGGGCGAAATGACCGGAAGCAGTTGGCCGATCGGTCCGGCGACTTCGCTTACGCCCGCGAGTCCCGCGCAGGCGCCGCCGATCAGCATGCCGAGCCACACGGTGCGCGACGCCGAGATGCCGGCGTAGTTTGCGGCCGCGGGCGCGAGCCCCGCGACGCGCATCCGGTAGCCCGCCAGGCTCTTGCGCATGAACAGCCAACCGAGCGCCACCGCCGCGAGCGCGAGCAGCAGGCCGACATTGAGCCGCGTCTCGGCGACGAGGTTCGGCAGCAGCGCATTGTCCGCGAACATCTTCGACTGCGGGAAGTTGAAGCCTTCCGGATCGCGCCACGCGTCGTGCACCAGCAGCGACAGGAAGAGCGACGCTACATAGACGAGCATCAGCGACACCAGGATCTCGTTGGCGTTGAAGCGCGTGCGCAGGAATGCCGGAATGGCCGACCACAGCATTCCGCCCACCATGCCGGCGGCGAGCATCACGGCCAGCACCCAACGCGAATCGGTATCGTGGAAGGCAAGCGCGACGCCGCCGCCGAAGATCGCGCCCATGATGAGCTGCCCTTCCGCGCCGATGTTCCAGACGTTCGCGCGATAGCCGACGGCCAGCCCGACGGCGCACAGCATGATGGGGCTGGCCTTCAGCAGCAGCTCGCCCAGGTCGTAGAGCGTGTCGACGGGCTCGATGAAGAACACGTACAGCGCCTGCCACGGATCCTTGCCCATCGCCGAAAAGAGCACGAAGCCGATCAGCAGCACCGCCGCAGTCGCGACGATCGGCGACAGCCAGCCGGCGAGCCGCGAGGGTTCGGGCCGGGCTTCGAGGCGCAGGCGGATCATGGGATGTGTGGGGCCCGGGCGAGTGGCGCACGCACTGTCGATATCGTCGTCCCCGCGCAAGCGGGGACCCGGCGTCGTTCGTCGACCGTCATCAAAGTCCCCGCTTGCGCGGGGACGCCGCCGATATGGCGGCCGTGGTGCATCATTTCCGGGCGCATCACTTGATCACCCCGGCCGGCGAGAAGTTGCGCCCACTCCCGGCGCCCGCGTGGATGAACGAGCCGGACATCAGGAGGCCGATCTCCTCGGCGTTGGTTTCGCTGACGGGCTTCGGATCCGACAGGCGGCCCTGCGCGATCACCGCGAGCTGGTCGCAGATCTCGAACAGCTCGTCTAACTCCTCCGAGACGACGAGCACGGCGACGCCGTTGTCGCGCAGGTCGAGCAGTGCCTGGCGGATCTGCGCGGCGGCGCCGACGTCCACGCCCCACGTCGGCTGCGCGGCGATCATCATCTTCGGCCGCTGGCGGATTTCGCGCCCGACGATGTATTTCTGCAGGTTGCCGCCGGAGAGGCTGCGCGCCGCGGCCTCCGGTCCGCCGGCCTTGACGCCGTACTCGCGGATCGTCTCGACCGCATAGTCGCGGACCGCATGCGCGCGCACGAAGCCGCGCGCCACCATGCCTTGGCGATACGCGGTGAGCAGTGCATTGTCGGCGAGCGACATTTCCGGCACGGCGCCGCGGCCCAGCCGCTCCTCGGGTACGAACGCGAACCCGAGCGCCCGCCGTCGCGCGGCGTCCATGCGCCCGCAGGCGGTGCCGAGGATGGTCACGGTGTCCGCCTGCGGCAGCAGGCGTTCGCCGGACAGCGCGGCCATCAGTTCTTTCTGGCCATTGCCGGAGACGCCGGCGATGCCGACGATCTCGCCGGCACGGACGGTGAGGTTGATGTCGGCGAGCGACGTGCCGAACGGATCGTCCGCCGGCAGCGTCAGGTTGCGCACGACCAGCGCGTCGGCGCCCGTATGGGCGTCGCGGTGCTGCGGATGCGGCAGGTCGCCGCCGATCATCATCCGCGCCAGCGACGACGACGATTCGCGGCGCGGATCGCAATCGCCGGTGACCTTGCCGCCGCGCAGCACGGTCGCCTTGTGGCAGAGCGCGCGAATCTCGTCGAGCTTGTGGCTGATGTAGAGGATGCTGCAGCCCTCCTCCGCCAGGCGGCGCAGCGTCTCGAAGAGCTTCTCGACCGCCTGCGGCGTCAGCACCGACGTGGGCTCGTCCATGATCAGCAGCCGCGGGTCCTGCAGCAGGCAGCGAACGATCTCGACCCGCTGCCGCTCGCCGACCGACATCGTGTGCACGTGACGGTCGGGGTCGAGCGGCAGGCCGTACTTCGTGGAGACCTCGCGAATCCGCTCGGGCAATCCCGGACCGGCGCGATCCGGTTCGAGCGCGAGCGCGATGTTGTCGGCCACCGTCAGTGTCTCGAACAGCGAGAAGTGCTGGAATACCATGCCGATGCCCAGTCGGCGCGCCCGCGCCGGATTGGCGATGGTCACCGGCCTGCCTTCCCACAGGATGGTGCCCGCGTCGGGCTTCACGGCGCCGTAGATGATCTTCATCAGCGTCGACTTGCCGGCGCCGTTCTCGCCCAGC
>JBDTNR010000211.1:0-6298 GCA_039933655.1 Betaproteobacteria bacterium
CGCGATCCTGTCGCGCGGCGAAGCGCGCGGCATCGGCTTCTCCGCGCTGGTGTCGGTCGGCAACGAAGGCGATCTCTCGGTCGGTGAAGTGGCCGACCTGCTGGTCGACGACGCGCACACCGACGCGATCCTGCTGTTTCTCGAAACGATCCGCGAAGCGCCGCGGCTGGCGCGCGCCTGCCGCCGCGCCGCGGCCGCCGGCAAGCCCGTCATCGCGTACGTGCTCGGGCAGTCGGCGCTGGGCCGCGAACTCGCGGCGACGCACACGGGCGCGCTGGCCGGCAGCGCCGAAGCGATGGCGGCGTGGCTGGACGCGCAGGGCGTCGTGCGCGTCGACCAGTTCGAAACGCTGCTCGAGATCCCGCCGCTGTTGCGGCAGGCGCGTCCGCCGGGCGGGCGGCGCGTGGCCGTCGTCACCACCACCGGCGGCGGCGCGGCGATGGTGGTCGACCGCATTGGCAGCGACGACGTGCAGGTGGTGGGTCCGCCGCCGGCGCTGATCGAGCAGCTGGCGGCGCAAGGCGTCCACATCGGCAGCGGACCGGTGACGGACCTGACGCTGGCCGGCACGCGGCGCGAGGTCTACGCGGCGGTGCTCGATGCGTATCTCGGCTCCGATCATTGCGATACGGTGCTCGCGGTGGCCGGGTCGTCGGCGCAGTTCCATCCGCAGCACGCGGTGGAGCCGATCGTCGCGGCGGTCCGCCGCGGCAAGCGGCTGCTGGCATTCGCCGCGCCGCAGGCGGACGAGGCGCTCGCATTGTTCGCGCGCGCCGGCGTGCCGGCGTTTCGTACGCCCGAAGCGTGCGCCGATGCGTTGCGCGCGCTGGCGCGCTGGCGCGAGCCGCAGGGCGATGCGCTGCCGGAAGGCGACGAGATCGCCGCGGTGGCGGCGGCATCGGCGCTCGTCGCGCGCTACGCGACCGGGATGTGCGACGAGGCGCAGGCGCGGTCGGTGTTCGCGGCGCTCGGCGTGGCGCAGGGCGACTGGCGCGTCATCGTCGATGCCGGCGATCGCGATCCGTTGCCGCTGCCCGCGGCCGTCAAGGTGCTGTCGCCCGACATTGCGCACAAGTCCGACATTGGCGGCGTGCGGCTCGGCTGCGCGACGGAGGCCGAGGCGCGCAACGCGTTCGCCGAAACGCTGGCGGCCGCACGGCACGCAATGCCGCAGGCGCGCATCCGCGGCGCGCTGGTGCAGCGGATGGAAAAGGGACTGGCCGAGGTCATCGTCGGCTTCCGGCGCGATGCGCAGACAGGTCCCACGATCGTCGTCGGCACGGGCGGCACGCTCGCCGAGGTCTATCGCGATGCCGTCGTGCGTCCCGCGCCGGTGTCGCTCGAGGAAGCCGCGCGCATGGTCGCCGCTGTGCGCGGACTGGCGCCGCTGCGTGGCTATCGGGGCGCCGTCGCGGGAGATATCGCCGCGTTGTGCCGCGTCGTGCGCCGCTTCTCGCTGCTCGCGTGCGTCGCGGGCGCGCAGATCGCCGACGCCGAGATCAATCCGCTGGTGGTGCGCGCGTCTGGTGAAGGCGTCGTCGCGCTGGACGCCGTGTTGGTGATCGCGCCGAGGGAGCCTGCGTGACTGGTTCGCTGCACGCGCCGCACGCGACGGTGGACGCGTCGCCGCCGGTGACGGCGCGCCTCGCCGCGCTGGCCGCGGGCGCGTTCCCGCAGGGACAAGCGCCGGCGGCGCGCAATGCCGCGCGCCGCCACCTGATGGACACGACCGGCGCCATCGTCGCCGGCATGCGCCAGCCGCTGACGCAGCGCGCCGCGCACGTGCATCGAGCGTTGATCGCCGCCGGCCCCGTGCACGTCCCGGGGCATGCGCAGGGGTTCGACGCGTTGACGGCCGCGTACCTGATGGGCACGGCAGCGCACGGACTTGAACTCGACGACGGCTACACGCAGGGATCCGTGCATCCGGGCGTCACCGTCGTGCCGGCAATGCTCGCGGCGGCGCAGCTGCGGCGCGTTTCCGGCGCGCAGTTGCTGACGGCGGTGGCGGTCGGCGTCGAGCTGGTCGCGCAGCTCGCGCGCGGCGTGCATCCGGCGTCACGGCGGCGCGGCTTCCACAACACGGCGATCGTCGGGCCGGTGGCGGTCGCCGCCGCCGTCGGCACGCTCTACGGCTTCGACGCTGCGATGATCGAACACGCGATGGGACTGGCCGCCAGCAGCGCGTCGGGGCTCTTCGCGTTCCTGCAGTCGGGCGGCGACACCAAGCGGCTGCACGCCGGCCACGCCGCCCGCGAAGGACTCCTTTCGGCGTTGCTCGCGGAGGAGGGCATGCGCGGACCCGCGGGCGTGCTCGAAGGCCGCGACGGCTTCGTGCAGGCGTTCGGCGACCCGGCCGTGTCGCGCCTGCTGCAGCCGGCGCCCACCGGCGAGCCGGCGGCAATCACGCTCTGCTACATCAAGCCGTGGGCGTGCTGCCGGCACATCCATCCGGCGCTGGACGGCCTCTTCGACATCGTCGGCGCGACTGGCCTCCGTGCGGCGGACGTCGCGCGCATCGACGTCGACACCTATGCGATCGCGGCGATGCACGCGGACACCGGCTGGTCGGACCTCCTGTCGGCACAGATGAGCTATCCGTTCGCGTTGGCGGTGGCGCTGGCGCGCGGCCACGCCGACCTCGCCGACTTCGACGACGCCGCGCGCGCCGACCCCGCGATCACGCGGCTGTGTCCGCGCGTGTTCGTCCGCGCCGACGCCGACTTCGACGCGCGTTATCCGGCGTCGCGGATGGCGCGCCTGCGGATCACCGGCACCGACGGTCGCGTGCACGAGCGCGTCGTCGACGACGGCTATGGGTCGCCGGCGCAGCCGATGAGCGATGCCGCGCTGGCGCAGAAATTCGAGGGGCTGGTGGCGCCGGTCACCGGCGTGGCGCGCGCGTGCGAACTGCGCGCCGCGTTCGACGCGCTGGACGCGGAACCCGACGCCGGCCGGCTTCTAAGGCTACTCGCCGGCTGACGCCGCGCGCTGTTCGCGCAGCCACGGCGACCGGTAGCCGCGGATGTACTGCGGCGGATAGGGAACGTCGCCGCCCAGCATGGCCGCCGCGCGCCACGCCCAGTGCGGATCGTTGAGCATGCCGCGCGCGAAGGCCGCGAGGTCACACTGGCCCTCCTCGATCGCGCGGTTCACCTGCCGCGGATCGAACAGCATGCCCACGCCCATCGTCGGCAGCCCGGAGGCCTGGCGGACGGCGGCGGCCAGCGGCAACTGGTGTCCTTCGCCCAGCGCGATCTTCTGCCTGAGCGACATGCCGCCGCTCGACACCGTCATGTAGTCGCAGCCATGCGCCGCCAGCTGCCGCGCGAACTCGCAGGTTTCCTCGAGCGTCCAGCCGCCGTCGATCCAGTCGGTGGCCGATACGCGTACGCCGAGCGGGCGGTCGCCGGGCCATGCCGCGCGCACGGCATCGAAGACTTCGAGCGGATACCGAAGCCGATTCGCCAGGCTTCCGCCGTACGCGTCGGTACGCGTGTTGCAGAGCGGCGAGAGAAAGCCGTGCAGCAGGTAACCGTGCGCGATGTGCAGCTCGACCAGGTCGAAGCCGAGCCGCGCCGCGCGTTGCGCGCTCGCCGCATGGGCATCGCGCACGTCGGCGAGTCCGGCCTCATCGAGCGCCGCCGGTGCGGGCCAGCCTTCGTCGTACGGCAGCGCCGACGCGCTCACCGTCTGCCATGCGCCCTGCTGTGCCGTCAGGGCTTGGCCGCGCCCTTCCCATGGCCGGTGCGCCGAGCCCTTGCGCCCGGAATGCGATAGCTGGATGCCGAGCTTCGCGCCGCCATGGCGGCGGCAGAAAGAGACGATGCGCGCCAGCGCGGCCTCGTTGTCGTCCGAATAGAGGCCGAGGCAAGCGTGCGTGATGCGGCCGCGACGCTCGACGTGCGTCGCCTCGACGATCACGAGCCCGGCGCCGGAGATCGCGAACTGCCCGAGGTGGACCAGGTGCCAATCGGTTGCGCAGCCGTCGACGGCGCTGTACTGGCACATCGGCGACACGACGATCCGATTCGGCAGCTCGACGCCGCGCAGCGTCAGTGGCTCGAGAAGTGCGGCGGTCATGCGGTGGCTCCATGCGTATGCGGCATCGTGGATTCTTCGGGCGCGTCGCGCCAGCGCATGGCGCCGGCGACGGATGCGCCGATCGGCATGCCGACCTGCGCCGGCGTCGCCGAGAGCCGCAACGGCGACGCCAGCATTTCCCAATCGGTTCCGGCGGCGTCGCGGCGCATGACGATCAGTTCGCGCGCGAGCGTCTGCGGGTCCGCGCAGGCGGCGGCCACGCTCGCCACCGGCCCCGCGGGCGCCGTGGCCGGCGCGGCAACGTTCCAGCGCGTCTGCGTCAGCCACGCGCCGACGTCCTGCATCGCGATGTCGATCGCCGCGCCGCGGCCCGTACGCTCGCGTCGCTCCAGCGCGGCGGCAATGGCGAGTAGTCCCACCTGTCCGCCGCCGATGTCGGCGGCCGAGATGCCCGACTTCATCGGCACGCCCTCGGCGCGCGTCGCATCCATCATGCCGCACATCGCCTGCACGACGGTGTCGAACGCCGGGCGCCCCACGTAGGCGCTGCTGCGGCCGAAGCCCGAGATGCCGCAATAGACGAGCCGCGGATTCAGCGCGCGCAGGCGCTGCGGAGGAAAGCCCAGGCGGTCGAGCGACCCGGGCTTCATGTTTTCGACGAGCACGTCGGCGTCGGCCAGCAAACGCTCGAAGGCCGCGAGACCCTCGGCGCCGCGCAGGTCGAGCGCAAGGCTGCGCTTCTCGCCGTTGCTCATCACGAAGAAGTGGCTGGTGCCGTTGCGGTGCGGCGCCCACGCGCGCGCGCTGTCGCCCTCGGCCGGCTCGATCTTGATGACGTCGGCGCCGAAGCTCGCCAGATGGCGCGCGGCCAGCGGCGCCGTCGTGAACTGCCCGATCTCGACGACGCGCAGGCCGGCGAACGGCGGCCGCGGCGCGCGCGGCGAACGCGGCGGCCGCGGCGCGAGTGCACGCGCCGCCGCGCGTCCGGAGTCGGCGGCCGGAATGCCGGGCGGGACCGGCGCCTCGTCGTCGAATCGCGTCAGCGCCGCGGGAATGCGCACCGTGCGCCCGGTCAGCGGATCGGCGAGCCGCGCGATCGAGCGACGCAGCGCGAGATTCGGTTCGTCCGCAAGTTCCGCCAGCGTGACGATCGGTCCGCAGGGAATGCCGGCGTCGAGCAGTCGCGCGACGAGCGCGTCGAGTGGCTGCTGCGCAACCCAGGCTGCGACCAGCGCGTCGACTTCCGCGCGTCGTGCCAGCCGGTCGGCCAGCGTGGCGTAGCGCGGGTCGGCGCCCAGCGCCGGGTCGATGATGCCGGCGAACTTCTTCCACTGCATGTCGTTGGCCGAGCAGATGAGCGCCCAGCCGTGGCGCGTTTGGTAGGCATTCCACGGCACGGCCATCGAATGGCCGTTGCCGAGGCGCTGCGCGGCCTTGCCGGCGAAATGCGCGGGAAGGAACGTTGCCAGCGCGTTGAACGCCGTGTCGTAGAGCGCCATGTCGATGCGCTGGCCGACGCCGTCGCGGCGCAGCACGCGCCAGGCGATCGTCGCGGCGACCGCCGCGTAGATGCCCGTCGACATCTCGGCGACCGGAATGGCGATGGACGTGGCCGGCCGGTCACTGAATCCGGTCGTGTCCATGACGCCGGTGCGCGCCTGGATCGCCAGGTCCGACGCCGGCGTGCCGGCCGCCGGGCCGGTGGCACCGAAGGCGGTGATGTCGCAGACGATCGCGCATTGCGCCAGCGCGTCGGCGAGGACGGACGGCCAGCGCTCCGTGTCGCTGCTCGTCAGCGCGATGTCGCAAAGAGTGGCGAGCTCGGCGATCGCCGCGATGTCGGCGGCATCCGCCGGATCGCAGAGAATGCTCTGCCGCCCGGCCGTCGCAAGCGCGCGGTCGATCCATTTTCCGCCGGAGGCGGGCGTGCGCGGCTCCACGACCCAGACGTCGGCGCCGAGATCGGCGAGCAGGCGGCCGCCGGCGCCCACGCCCAGGCGGCTGCCGAGTTCGAGCACGCGCATGCCCGCGAGCGCTCGCTCGCTCACTGGGCCACCTTCGCGCTGCGCACTCCGGCGCATTGGGCAATGAGGCCCTTGGGACGGCCCGGCGGGCTCACTGGACTGCCTTCGTGCTGCGCACTCCGGCGCATTGGGCAATGAGGCCCTTGGGACGGCCCGGCGGGCTGATGGGATTACCTTCGTGCTGCGCACTCCGGTATTCGCCCATGGGGCGGCCCGGCGGGCGGATTGGA
>JBDTNR010000212.1:0-6294 GCA_039933655.1 Betaproteobacteria bacterium
GCCAAACATTACAGCTCTGACCCCATTCGCCAAACATTACAGCTCTGACCCCAAACGTTGCGACCGCACCGCCGGCTCCTGCCGGTAGAACCGCGCGAACTGCTGGTAGACCGCGAGATATTCGTAGCGCAGCAACGCGGGATCGACGAAGAACACTTCCGACAGTACTGCGAAAAATTCCGCCGGGCTTTCGGCGGCGTATGGGTCGATCGTCGTGCGGTCGCCTTGTTCTACACGCTTCTGGAAGTGCTCGTAGGCAGCGAGCATCGTCCGCTTCCAGATGTGCGGTGCCATGTCGGCGGGCAGCGGCGGACATCCGTTGGCCGCACCGTTGTGCATGTCGAGCTTGTGCGCGAACTCGTGGATCGCGAGGTTCATGCCGGACGCCGTCCAGTCCTGGCTCGCCTCGACGTCCGCCCACGACAGGATGACCGGACCCCGCTCCATCGCCTCGCCAGCCATCGGCTCGTCGTTCGTATGGACGACACCGGCCTCGTCTTCCCATTCCCAGCCGGGCACGAACTCGTCGGGGTACACGACGACGCTTTCCCATCCGTCGTAGTAACCGAGGTCGAGATTCAGCACGAGCACGCAGGCCTGCAGCGCAATCACGACGCGCTGTCGCGCCGTGACGACATGCCCGCGTGCGCCGACGATGCTCTTCGCGTCGAGGAACAGCACGACCTTGTCGCGCAGCCGCGCGAGTTCGGCCTCGGTGTACATCCCGAGGAATGGCAGCGACTCGACGGCGTCGCGCCACAGACTGTCCGGAATGGCCTGCTTCCGCAGAATCCGCCGCTGGCGCCATTGCCGCAGTGCCGTCAGCATGAAAGTGCCGCGCTACTTGGTATCCAGGGGCGACGTCGGATCGGCATCCAGCACAACGCCGACCTCCCCGGTTAGCAGGCGGTCGGCTTCCATCTCCGGCAGCGCCTCGACATCGCGAAGCTTGCGCGCGATCGTCGTGCTCTTGCGGCCGGCATCGTCCAGCGTCCTGCCCACCTGGTCCAGCTTTTCCTTCGTCTTCGCGAGGATCTCGCCGAACTTGTCGAATTCGGTCTTGACCGCGCCCAGCACCCGCCACACTTCGGTCGAGCGCTGTTCGATGGCAAGTGTGCGAAAGCCGAGCTGGAGGCTGTTGAGCATGGCCGCCAGGTTCATGGGTCCGGCCAGCATCACCCGGTGCTCGCGCTGCAGCGTCGCCGCCAGCCCCGGACGCGACACGGCCTCGGCGTACAGGCCTTCGGTGGGCACGAACAGGATCGCGAAGTCGGTCGTATGCGGCGGCTCCACGTATTTCTCGTGGATTTTCTTCGCCTCGCTCCTGAAGATCGACTCCAGCGCCTTGCGGCTCGTCTCTACCGCCGCCGCGTCCGCACGCTCGATCGCATCCTGCAGCCGCTGATAGTCCTCGAGGGGAAACTTGGAGTCGATCGGCAGCCAGCATGGCGCGCCGTCCTCGCTGCGGCCAGGAAAGCGGACCGCGAACTCGACCGTCTCCCGGCTTCCCGGACGTGTCGCCACGTTCTGCGCGTACTGGCCGGGGCTCAACATTTCCGCGAGCAGCGTCGCGAGTTGCACCTCGCCCCAGCCACCGCGGCTCTTGACGTTGGTCAGGACGCGCTTCAAGTCGCCGACACCGGTGGCCAGCGTCTGCATCTCGCCCAACCCCTTGTGCACCTGCTCCAGGCGATCGGAGACGTGCTTGAACGATTCGCCGAGCCGCTTCTCGAGCGTCGACTGCAGTTTCTCGTCGACGGTCGCGCGCATCTGCTCGAGCTTGGCCGTGTTGTCCGTTCGCAACGCGTCCAGACGCTGCTCGACCGTCACGCGCACGGCGTCGAGTCGCTGCTCGTTCGCCAGCGTCAGCTTGGTGAGCTGCTCCCCGAACGCGGCCAACTGGCGATGCTGCAAGCCGGCCATGTCGGTCAGCTGCTGTTGTGTGGTGTCGCGAAACCTGCCGATGGCGCCGCCCACCTCGGTGCGCAGGCCGGACGCCGCCTGGCCCTGCTCGCTGCGGGTATTGGCGAGATCCTGGCGAATGTCGCGTTCGACGTGCGCGAGCTGCGCGATCAGTCCATCCAGCCGCGTGCGCTGTTCCGCCGCTTCGCGGATGGCGCCGCGTATCTCGTCGCCGCGCGCGCGCGCGAACAATGCGAGCCGCCAGAGGGTCGCGACGGCGAGCACCAGCAGGACGGCGAGCGCCGCGAACAGCGCCAGGATCAGGGGTTCGGACATGGCACGCGAAAGTCTAGCAGGCACCACTGTCGGAAAGGAGTCCATTGCCCGCCGTGAGCGCAAGAATCGCGAACGTGGCGAGCCAGTGCTCGCTTGCGTACTCGCCGCTGCCGAGCGCGGTCATGCCCGCCGTGCGCTGCGCCGCAGCCGCCGCGTTCAGGGCGTCGCAGCGCGCGTCGCCTCGCGGCAGTGCGGCGGCGATGCCTGCGACGCACCATGCGCGCGACAGGTTCAAACCGTCGCGGTCGACGCGAACGCGGCGGTCAACATCGAAGGCGCGGCCATGGCGGCGTCATCAGACGGCGCCGCGCGATCAGCCGGCAGTCCGGACGAGCATTGCCGCGACATCCATCGCCGGCGTCAGCGCGACAAGATGCGGCGCGCCGGTTCGCTCCGGATGCGCGACGCCCGTGCGATTGAGCCAGACGGCGCCGATACCCGCGGCGAGGGCGCCCTCGACATCGTGCACCCACGAATCGCCGACCATGACCGCCTCGGGTGCTGTGCAGCCGACGCGCGCGAGCGCGGCGGCGAAAATTCGCCCGTCCGGCTTGGCGACGCCAATCTCCTCGGACGTCACCAGCGCATCGACGAACGGCGCGAGGCCGAACGTCGCCAGCTTTTCTGTCTGTTCCACGAGCGTGTTGTTGGTGACGACGGCGATCCGCACCTGCCCATGCAGCGCGACGAGCAGCTCACGTGCTCCGGCGACCGGTCGCCGGGTGGCCTGGTAGACGCGCCGGTGGAGTTCGGCAGCGGCGCCGGCCCGTTCACCGTCGGCGCCCGCGAATGCGAAGAGCCGCCGGTAGCGGTCGATGCGCGCGTCGTCGACGCTGCGGGCGCCGATGGCCACCTCGTGATGCAGCAGGTCGAGGATGCGCTGGTGCTCGGCGGCGAGGACGTCGAGCGGAAGCTGCGCCAAAGCGGAGAAACGCGCGCGGACGCCGGCCATCGCGGCACGCGCCGCGTGCTGGTGATCGATCAGCGTGTCGTCGAGGTCGAACAGGATGGCGCGGATCATTGGTCCGCCACGT
The DNA here is from genome assembly GCA_039933655.1 of Betaproteobacteria bacterium. GTDB lineage: Bacteria > Pseudomonadota > Gammaproteobacteria > Burkholderiales > Casimicrobiaceae > VBCG01. Next base: position 3,273 of record JBDTNR010000212.1, read on the forward strand.
TCAATCGCTACGCAGCTTCGCGCAACGACGGGCCCTTGGTGTCGCCAAACGGCCGCCGCGCAGCGAGCAAGTCTCCCCCGCGCATCCGCGTCAAGCCGCTTCGCGGCTTGCCTTCTTCCGCTCGTGCTCTTTCAAATGCCGCTTGCGGATGCGGATCGACTTCGGCGTGACCTCGACCAACTCGTCGTCGGCGATGAATTCGACGGCGTACTCGAGCGTCAGCGCGATCGGCGGCACCAGCCGCACGGCCTCATCGGTGCCCGATGCGCGGACGTTGGTCAGCTGCTTGCCCTTGATCGGATTGACGACGAGATCGTTGTCGCGGCTGTGGATGCCGATGACCATGCCTTCGTACAGCACCTCGCCGGGCGACACGAACATGCGGCCGCGATCCTGCAGCTTCCACAGCGCGTAGGCGACCGCGGGACCATCCTCGGCGGAGATCAGCACGCCGTTGCGGCGCTCGGGAATATCACCCTTGACCGGCGCGTAGTTGTCGAACACGTGGCTCATGAGTCCGGTGCCGCGCGTCAGGTTCATGAACTCGCCCTGGAAGCCGATGAGGCCGCGCGCCGGGACGCGATACTCGAGGCGCGTGCGCCCCTGCGCGTCCGACTCCATGTTGGTCAGGTCGGCGCGGCGCGTGCCCAGCGCTTCCATCACCGCGCCCTGGTGCGCCTCCTCGACGTCGACGGACAGCGCTTCGTATGGTTCGCACACTTCGCCGCCGACTTCGCGCATGACGACACGCGGCCGCGAAACGGCGAGCTCGAAGCCCTCGCGGCGCATGTTCTCAATGAGGATCGTCAGGTGCAGCTCGCCGCGTCCCGACACGAGGAACGCGTCGGTGTCGCCCGTCTCCTCGACGCGCAGCGCCATGTTGACGAGCAGTTCCTTGGCGAGGCGGTCGCGCAGGTTGCGCGACGTCACGAACTTGCCTTCGCGGCCGGCCAGCGGCGATGTGTTGACCTGGAAGTACATCGACAGCGTCGGCTCGTCGACCAGGATCGGCGGCAGCGCTTCCGGCATCTCGAGGGCCGCCAGCGTGGTGCCGATCGACAGTTCGTCGATGCCGGTGACGAGGACGATGTCGCCGGCCATCGCGTTGTCCACCGGCGCGCGCTCCAGTCCCGAAAACCCGAGCACGGTGCCGACTTTCGCCTTCTTGGGCACTTCTCCAGGTGCGAGCGGGCCGTTCAGCAACGCGACTTCCTGCCCGGCCATGAGCTTGCCGCGGCGGATGCGACCGATCGCCAGGCGACCCAGGTAGCTCGAATAGTCGAGCGCGCTGACCTGGAACTGCAGCGGTCCCTCGGTATCGCCCACCGGCGCCGGCACGGACTTGATGATCGTCTCGAACAGCGGCTGCATCGACGGGTTCGGGCCCGGTGCGCCCGTCTTGGCGACGTTGACGTCGAGCGTGGCCCAGCCGTTCAGTGCCGATGCATAGACGACGGGAAAGTCGAGCTGGTCATCGGTGGCGCCCAGCTTGTCGAACAGTTCGAACGTGGCATTGACGACCCATTCCGCGCGCGCGCCCGGGCGATCGACCTTGTTGACGACGACGATCGGCTTCAATCCCTGCTGCAAAGCCTTCATCGTGACAAAGCGCGTCTGCGGCATCGGGCCCTCGACGGCATCCACCAGCAGCAGCACGCCGTCGACCATGCCCAGCACGCGCTCGACCTCGCCGCCGAAGTCGGCGTGGCCCGGCGTGTCGACGATGTTGATGTGATGGCCCTCGAAGTCGATCGAGCAGTTCTTGGCGAGGATGGTGATCCCGCGCTCGCGCTCGATGTCGTTGCTGTCCATCACGCGCTCGGCGATGTGCTGGTGCTTGGCGAAGGTGCCGGCCTGCACGAGCAGTTTGTCGACGAGCGTGGTCTTACCGTGGTCGACGTGAGCGATGATCGCGATGTTGCGGAGGTCCTGGCGGGACGTAGTCATGATTGTTCCGGGTTCATAGGCGCTGCTTGAAGCCTCGTGGGCGGGCCGACGGGGTGCCGCTGGTACCAATCGGCAACAGTGAGTGCACCGCAGCAAAAGCCTTTGATTATACGACGAAAGTGCCGGGCCCCGCCAGTTTTATTTTGAATAATCCGCAACTTAGGCTACAATACTGTTTCGGGCGGCCGTTCCGGTCACCGCCCACCCAGCGCCTTAGCCGGGCGCGAGTGCGGCACTTGGCATTCGCGCAGTCAGCCCGGTTGTTGCCGCAGACCCACGCAACGTCTATAGCAACGCTGCCTGGACCGGAAGCCGCGTACGACGCGGTAGGCCGCGCCAGGAGCATTTCAATGAGTATCACGAGCTTTGCAGAGCTCGGCTTGAGCCCGGAAATCTTGCGGGCCGTGACCGAGAGTGGTTACACCACACCCACGCCCATCCAGGCCCAGGCCATCCCGGTCGTGCTGGCCCGTCGCGACGTGATGGGCGGGGCCCAGACCGGCACCGGCAAGACCGCCGGTTTCGGACTGCCGATCCTGCAGCTGTTGCAGCCGCACGCGAGCGCCAGCCCCTCGCCCGCCCGTCACCCGGTGCGCGCGCTGATCCTCGCGCCGACGCGCGAGCTCGCGATCCAGGTCGAGGAGGCGATCAAGGAGTACGGCAAGTACACCGGGCTGCGTTCCACCTGCGTGTTCGGCGGCGTCGACATCAAGCTGCAGCTGCCGATCGTGCGCGCGGGTGTCGAGATCCTCGTCGCGACGCCAGGCCGCCTGCTCGATCACATCGAACACAAGAGCGTGAACCTGTCGCACGTCGAGATCTTCGTGCTCGATGAAGCGGACCGGATGCTCGACATGGGCTTCATCCCCGACATCAAGCGGATCATGGCGCTGATGCCGGTCGCGGCAAAGCGCCAGAACCTGCTGTTTTCGGCAACGTTCTCCCTCGAGATCAAGAAGCTCGCCGACCAGTTGTTGAACGAGCCGCAGTTGATCGAGGTGGCGCGCCGCAATACCGCCGCGGAGTCCGTGACCCAGAGTGTCTACAAGTGCCCGCAGGACGCCAAGCGTGCACT
>JBDTNR010000213.1:0-6283 GCA_039933655.1 Betaproteobacteria bacterium
ATCGCGAAGGGCAAGGGCAACCGCGTGTCGTTCAAATGCGATCCGGAGCGGTTTCTCGAATTGACGGACATCGCCGGCATCGTGCCTGCCCCCTATCTTGCGCGAGCGCACTGGGTGCAGGTCGCCGATCCGAAAGCGCTGACGGATGGGCAGGCGCGCGAGTTCGTCGCCCGTTCCCATGCGCTGGTCCTCGCCAAGCTTACGCGGCGCGAACGCGATGCGATCGCCGCCAACATACTCCCTGGAAAGCGCTGACATGAGCGAACATTTCGATCGGCTGGAAACCCGCGAGCCGGAGCTGCGGGAACGCGAGCAGTTCGCAGCGCTGGCCCGCCAGGTCGCCTTTGCCAAGGTCCATGCGCCAGCGTTCGCGCGGCAACTCGCGGACGTCGACCCGGGCGGCGTGACGTCGCGCGCGGCGCTCGCGCGCCTGCCGGTCACGCGCAAGTCCGAACTCGTCGAACTGCAGAAGGCGAGCCGCCCGTTCGGCGGCTTCGCGGCAACGCGCTGGGGAGAGGCTCGTCGAGTTTTCGCGAGCCCCGGTCCGCTCTACGAGCCGGAAGGGCCGCGGCCGGATCACTGGCGCGTCGCGCGCGCGCTGTTTGCCGCGGGCTTTCGCGGCGGCGATCTCGTGCACAACTGTTTTTCGTACCATCTCGCGCCGGCCGGATCGATGCTCGAGACCGGCGCGCACGCGCTCGGCTGCACGGTGTTTCCCGGCGGCACCGGGCAGACCGAACTGCAGGTGCAGGCGATGGCCGACCTGGCATCCAACGGCTATGTCGGCACGCCATCGTTTCTCAAGATAATTCTGGATAAGGCGCAGGAGCAGGGCATCGCGCTGCCGTCGTTGACCAAGGCGCTGGTATCGGGCGAGGCGTTCCCGTGGAGTCTGCGCGACGCGCTGGCGGCGCGCGGCATCGCCGGCTATCAGGTCTATGCAACGGCCGACCTGGGCAGCATCGCGTACGAGTCGCCGGCGCGCGAGGGTCTCATCGTCGACGAAGGCGTCATCGTGGAGATCGTCCGGCCGGGCACCGCGGATCCGGTAGCGCCCGGCGACGTCGGCGAGGTCGTCGTCACCACGCTCTTCAACACCGACTATCCGTTGATCCGCTTCGGCACCGGTGACCTTTCGGCGCTGTTGCCCGGCATTTCGTCGTGCGGCCGCACCAACATGCGGGTCAAGGGCTGGATGGGACGCGCCGACCAGACCACCAAGGTCAAGGGCATGTTCGTGCATCCGTCGCAGGTCGCGGCCATCGTCGCCCGCCATGGCGAGATCGGCCGGGCCCGTCTCGTCGTCGACAATCCGGACGGCAACGACCGGATGACGCTGCATGTCGAGGTGCGCGGTAACGCATCGTCGTATCTCGACGCGATCGTCGCCTCCATCCGCGAGGTCACCAAGCTGCGCGGCGAGGTGACGTTCCGCGCGACGGGAGAACTGCCGAACGACGGCAAGGTGATCGACGACGTCCGCAAGTACGACTGACGACCAGGGTTCCACGCGGGCGCCGCGGCCGCCTGGGGGGCGCGCCACGTCCGCCGTTACACGCGCCGGCTGGCCCCGCGGCATGAGGGTTTGCCGCAGCGCAATCGACCCGGCAACGACGGTTCGCGTGCTAGCATTGGCTGCATTCGATCACGCTGCGGGAGATTCCCCGGTGCCGGAAGCCCCTGTCGTCCCGCCCACGCCGCTGCGCCAAGAAGCGCTGCACGCGATTGCCGCTTCGGGGGTGGTACGCCAGTTTCCGAAGCAGACGGTGCTGATCCACGAGGGCGACGTCGGCGACTCGCTTTACATCATCCTGGCCGGTCGCGTGAAGGTGTATGCGAGCAACGCCGCCGGACGCGAGGTCGTCATCAATTTTCACGGTGCCGGCGAGTACGTCGGCGAAATGTCGCTCGACGGCGCGCCGCGTTCGGCGTCCGTCGTCACCGTCGAGCCGTCGACCTGTGCGATCGTCAATCGCGCCCAATTCCGCGATTTTCTGGCAGCCAATCCCGACTTCGCGCAGCACCTGATCACGACGTTGATTCACCGCGCGCGCGGCGCCACGGAAAATGTCAAGAGCCTCGCGCTGTCCGACGTGTATGGCCGCCTCGTGCGGCTGTTGAATGCGCTGGCGGTGAACCGCGACGGCCGCCTCGTGGTCCTCGAAAAGCTGACGCAGCAGGACATCGCCGATCGCGTCGGCGCCGCGCGCGACATGATCGGCAAGCTGATGAAGGATCTGGTAGGCGGCGGTTACCTGCTGGTCGAGGACCGGCAGTTCACGATCCTCAAGAAGCTTCCGCCCGGCTGGTAGCGTCGCAGTTCCCGCCGCGCTTCCAGTCCGCGGCCGCGAAAAATCCGCAGCCGGGCGCCGGATTGCTCCGGCGCCCGGCGCGCGTTCCACCTCTAGCATCTGATCCCAGAGGGCCCGGTGAACCCGAGGCCTCGTGGCCCGCAGGCCCGCGCCAGCACCCGGCGCCGGCGGGACTCCCTGATCGCTGCAAGGAGTGCATCGTGGAACGCAACTACCCAGCATCGAGCGAAGGTTTCGGATTCGCGTCGGGATGGAAGACGGCCGCCGTGATCCTGATCCTCGGCACTGTCGCGGTCGTCACCGATCACGCGTTCTTCATCGCGCCCTACAGCACGCCGCCCACCGTCACCGACGTGATTCCTGCGGCGGTCGCGCAGACGCAACAGGGTCAGATTCGAATTTCGCAACCCGGCGTCGCATGCACCGACACTCCTGCCGCGAATTTCGAGTCTGACCCTTGAATTGTGGCGGGGTCAGACTCGAAGTTCGCGGAGGCACCTTGGGTTCATGCAACAGCGAGTTGCGAAACTCGAATCTGACCCTTGCGGACCCCGGCTAGATCCCGCCGAAGCAGATGTACTTTACTTCGACGTATTCGTCGATGCCGTACTTCGATCCCTCGCGGCCGAGGCCCGACTCCTTGACGCCGCCGAACGGCGCGACCTGCGTCGTGATGAGCCCGGTGTTGACGCCGACCATACCGGCCTCGAGCTGCTCGGCGATCCGCCACGCACGACCAATGTCGCGGCTGTAGAAGTACGACGCCAGTCCGAACTCGGTGTCGTTGGCGAGCCGCACGACCTCGGCGTCGTCGTCGAAGCGGATCAGCGGCGCGACGGGACCGAACGTCTCCTCGGAAAATATCTTCATCTCCCGCGTGACGTTGGTCAGCACGGTCGGCTCGTAGAAATTGCCGCCGAGCGCATGCCGCTTGCCGCCCAGTGCGACAGTTGCGCCGCGGCCGACCGCATCGGCGACGTGCTCCTCGACTTTGGCGATCGCGTCGGCGTTGATCAGCGGACCTTGCGTGACGCCGGCGTCGGTGCCCGGGCCGACCTTGAGCTGTTTCACGCGCTCCGCGAGCTTGGCGGCGAAGGCGTCGTAGACGCTGTCCTGCACGAACAGGCGGTTGGCGCAGACACAGGTCTGGCCGGCGTTACGATACTTGGAGATGATCGCACCCTCGGCAGCGGCGTCAAGATCGGCGTCATCGAACACGATGAACGGCGCGTTGCCGCCGAGCTCCAGCGAGAGCTTCTTGATCGTCGGCGCAACCTGCCGCATCAGCAGGCGACCGATTTCGGTGGAGCCGGTGAACGACAGCTTGCGCACCGTCGGGTTCGCGCACATTTCGCCACCGATCTTCGCAGCCTCGCCGACGACCACGTTCAGCACGCCCGGCGGAAATCCCGCGCGATGCGCGAGTTCGGCCAGCGCCAGCGCCGAGTAGGGCGTGGCCTCCGCCGGCTTGATGACGACCGTGCAGCCGGCGGCCAATGCCGGCGCGACCTTGCGCGTGATCATCGAGCACGGGAAGTTCCACGGCGTGATCGCCGCGCACACACCCACCGGCTGCTTGACGACGACCAGCCGGCGGTCGTTGCCGATCGTCGGAATCACGTCGCCATACACGCGCTTGCCTTCCTCGGCGAACCATTCGACGTAGGCGGCGCCGATCGCGATCTCCGCGTGCGCCTCGGCCAGCGGCTTGCCCTGTTCCGTCGTCAGGATGAGCGCCAGGTCGTCGGCGTGCGCCAGCATGAGCTCGTACCACTTGCGGACGATCGCGCTGCGATCCTTGGCGAGCATGTTGCGCCAGGCGGGCCATGCGCGGTCGGCGGAGGCGATGGCGCGGCGTGTCTCGGTCGCACCGCACACGGGCACCGTGCCGATCGCGCGCCCCGTCGCGGGATTGACGACGTCGTGTGTCGCGCGATCGTCGGCGTCGGTCCAGCCACCGTCGATATAGCACTGCATCCGGAGCAGCGCGGGGTCCTTGAGCGCGGGACGGGTTCGTTCGAGCGTGTCGGGGGCCATGCTTGTCTCCTCGATGGCGTGGGAAGAGCCAGTTTAACGCAGCGCGCGACACAGCCGTCGAGCGCGGGTGAACCCGGAACGCGCGGCCGGTCGGCGTGTCGCGCAGGGCGATGCGCCGGCCGCGGGTGGGCGGACGCGGTCACTCCCAGCGCACGAGTCCGCTGTAGGCGGTGATGAGGATCACGGCGCCGAACACGATGCGATACCACGCGAACGGCGTGAAGTCGTGGCGGCTCACGTAGCGGATCAGCCAGCGCACGCAGATGAACGCCGATACGAACGCGGCCGCGAAGCCGACGCCGAACGCGGGAATATCCGCCGCCGACAAGAGATGGCGGTTCTTCACCGCCTCGTAGATGCACGCAGCGAACAACGTCGGGATGGCGAGGAAGAACGAGAATTCGGTGGCGGCGCGGCGCGACAGGCCGAACAGCATGCCGCCGATGATCGTCGCGCCCGACCGCGACGTGCCGGGAATCAGCGCGAACGCCTGGGCGCAGCCCACCTTCAGCGCATCCGTCCAGCGCATGTCGTCGACGTCGTCGATGCGCACGGTGTCCGGACGCGTGCGCTGCCGCCGTTCCGCCCACAGGATGACCAAGGCCCCGACCACGGACGCCACCGCCACCGGAACGGGGGCGAAGAGGTGCGACTTGACGAGGCGTCCGAATGCGAGGCCCAGCGCGGCGGCCGGTACGAACGCGACGGCGAGGTTGACGACGAAACGATTCGCCAGGGGGTTGCGGAACACGCCGCAGGCGACCGCCTTCAGCCGGCGGCGGAACTCCCAGCAGACGGCCAGGATCGCGCCGGCCTGGATGACGATCTCGAACACCTTGGCCTGCTCGCCGGTGTAGCCGAGCAGCGAGCCGGCGACGATCAGGTGGCCGGTGGAGGAGATCGGCAGGAACTCGGTGAGCCCTTCGACGATGCCGAGCAGCAGTGCAACGAAAAGGGTCGGATGTTCCAAGGTGACGGGGCCGGACTACCGGCGCTGCGGGACTCGGCGCCAAGCGGCGAATTGTCGCACAGCGTCGCGATGCTACCGCCGTTGCGCCTTTCGCGGCGCCCTGCGAGCGGCCGGCGCGGTGCGGGTGAACATGGCGTACATATCGCTTTGGCGTGAGAGGCGTTGCCCGATCTGGCCGCAGACGATGTCACACAACTGATAGATGCGCGGATCGATGATCTGGTAATACGCGCTGGTGCCGCGGAGGGTCCGGGCGATCAGGCCGCTTTGCGCGAGCACGGCCAGGTGCTTCGAAATGTTGGCCTGGCTGGACGCGAGTTCCTCGGTCAGTTCGCCAACGTTGCGCTCGCCTTCGCGCAACGCGTTCAGGATCTTGAGTCGCAGGGGCACGGAGAAGGCTCGGAAGAACTCCGCCACCTGCTCCAGCGCCCGGTCGTCCAGGCGGTCCATGGGGACACTCCGTCCTGTTGCCGAACTTCCCATCCTACCGCCTTGTCGGCGATAACTCGATAAATGTTCAACAGCGCCATTGGGCATCGCGCGCGGGATTCGGTAAAGTGGCGTCCAGGAGATCCGGCATGAACCACGACCTTATCCAGCTCTTCGACACCACGTCGTCGACGTTCACCTATTTCCTCGTAGACCGCGCAACGCGCGAAGCGGTCGCGATCGACTCCGTCGACACGCAGGTCGAGCGCGACCTGGCGCTGATCCGCCGGCTCGATCTCCGCCTGCGCTACGTGTTCGAAACCCACGCTCACGCCGATCACATTACCGGCGCCGGAACGCTGCGCGAAGCAACCGGCGCGCTGGCCGCCGCGCCGATCGGCTGCGGCATCGCGCCGGCCAATGTCCAGCTGAACGACGGCGACGAGTTGCTGTTCGGCGTAGCGGAACGGGTGCGCGCGCTCCATACTCCGGGCCACACGGCCGGCAGCATGAGCTACCTGTGGCGCGGCAACGT
>JBDTNR010000214.1:0-6235 GCA_039933655.1 Betaproteobacteria bacterium
CGTCGGTCGATCGCCCTCGATGCCGCTGCCCCTATTCACCCTGTCGCCCATCGACCAGAAGGACTGGATCGCACGCCGACTTGCCCGCCCCGCGCCGGCCGATGCGCGGGGGATGAGCGACGGCTTCCGCCTGCCCGGACGCGAAGGACGCGCGACGCCGGCCGCGGTGCTGGTGCCGGTCGTCAATCGGCCGACGGGTCTCACGATGCTGCTGACGCAGCGCAGTGCCGACCTGCCGGATCATCCGGGCCAGATCTGCTTTCCCGGCGGACGCGTCGAACCGGAAGACCTGTCGCACGCGCACGCAGCGTTGCGCGAGGCGACCGAGGAAGTGGGCCTGCCGGCAGACCGCGTCGTGGTGCTCGGCGAACTCGCGCCTTACGAAACCGTGTCCGGCTACCACGTCACGCCGATCGTGGGCTGGGTGGAGCCGCCGTTCTCGCTGGTCACCGACCCGGTCGAAGTGGCCGACGCGTTCGAAGTTTCGCTCGCGTTCCTGCTCGATCCGGTCAACCAGCAGCGGCACTTCCGCATGCTGGGCGAGATGCGCCGCGATTTCTGGGCGATACCGTTCGGCGAGCGCTATATCTGGGGCGCCACGGCGGCGATGCTGATGATCCTCGATCGCACGCTGCGCGCGCCGTTGTAGCGCCATGCAGCATGCCGACCACGAAACGGCCATCGTCCTGGGTGGCGGTGGCGCGCGCGCCGCATACCAGGCGGGCGCGTTGCGGGCGATCGTCCGCATCGCCGGGCGCCGCGGACGCATTCCCTTTCCGGTGCTGTGCGGCACGTCGGCCGGTGCCATCAACGCCGTCGCGCTGGCGGTCAACGCCGACAACTTCCGCCTCGGCGTCGCGCGGCTCGTTGCCTGGTGGCGGCGCATCGCCGTCAGCGACGTCTACGAGGCGGACTTCGGCGCGCTGTCGCGCCACAGCGTGCAGTTCCTGACGAGCTTCCTCACCGGCAGCCGCCCGCCGCCGGGTGTTGCGGCATTGCTCGACAACACGCCGCTCACGCGGTTGCTCGACCGCGAGTTCAGGTTCGAGCGCCTCGCCGCGCAGATCGACACCGGCCACCTGCACGCGCTGTCGATCAACGCAACGAGCTACGCGACGGGCCATGCGGTGTCGTTCTTCGAAGGCGTGTCGACGCTCGAACCTTGGCAGCGCACGCGGCGGCGCGGCCAGCGCGCGCTCCTGTCGCGCGATCACCTGCTGGCGTCGACGGCGATCCCGTTCATGTTTCCTGCCGGCCGGATCCAGCGCGACTACTTCATGGACGGCTCGGTGCGGCAGCTGGCGCCGCTTTCGGCGCCGCTCAATCTGGGCGCCCGTCGCATCCTGGTGGTGGCGGTCGGGCAGTTCGCCGGCCAGCGCGCGCCCGTCTCCGGACCCGCGACCTATCCGTCGTTCGCGCAGGCCGCGGGCCATGCGCTGTCGACGGTCTTCCTCGACAACCTCGCGGCGGACCTCGAGCGGATGTCGCAGGTGAACAAGCTGGTCGAACTCGTGCATCCGTCCACGTTGCGCGACAGCGGACTTGACGTCGGCCACGTCAGCGTGCTGGTGCTGGCGCCGTCGCAGGACATGGGCGCGCTGGCGCTCGAGCATGCGGACCGCCTGCCCAACGCGGTGCGCACGCTGCTGCGCGCACTGGGCAGTACGGAGGGGACCGGCGCCAACCTGACGTCGTACCTGCTGTTCGATCGAGGATTCTGCCGCGCGTTGCTGGCGATGGGCTACGCGGACACGATGGCGCGGCGGGACGAAGTGGCGGCCTTCCTGGCGGGCGGCACCTCCGGCGCGCCGCTGGTGCCGCCCTACTTCGCTTGAGCGTCAGGGCACAGGCAGGTTGCCGAGGATGCAGTTGATCGTGCCGTCGTTGCCGCCGCCGAAGAACGCATTGAGGCTTTCGCGATACTGGGCGGGCGCCATGTTGCGGTAATAGAGCTTCGACGTCTGGTCGAGCCAATAGGTGTACGAATTGCCGCCGGCGCCGCCCATCAACGGATCGGCCAGCTGGTAGCGGCCGAGCTGCAGGGGCGCGCAGGCGCGCGACACCTGGTTCACGAAACCGTTGAAGCCGGTGGCGGCGCGATTGTTCAGCGCATCGGGGGCGCAACCGGCCATCGACAGCGCTACGACGACGAAACCGAGACGGACGCGATTCATGACGGCCGAGGACGCGTGGATGAACGCTTTGAGTGTCGCACATCGCGGGCGTCCCCGGCGAGGCGTGGCCGATGGCACAATCGGCGTCCACCTTCCTCCTTCGGATTTCCAGGCCACGATGCTCACGCACACCGCACCGCACACGCGCCATCTCGACAGCTTGTCGCCGCACGGCTTCCATCGCGTCGCCTACTACGAGTGGGGCGACCCGGCCAACGCCAACGTCGTGATCTGCGTGCATGGCCTGTCGCGCAACGGCCGCGACTTCGACGTCCTCGGTGAAGCGCTGGCGCCGACGCATCGCACGCTGGCGATCGACCTGCCCGGCCGTGGGCAGAGCCAATGGCTCGTCAATCCGAGCGACTACGTGTTTCCCGTCTACCTGACGGCGCTGACCGCGTTGATCGCGCGCAGCGGCGCCGAAACAGTGGCATGGGTCGGCACCTCGCTCGGCGCGCTGCTCGGCATGGTGATCGCAGCGCAGCCGAACACGCCGGTCCGGCGACTCGTCATCAACGACGCGGGGCCGCTGATCGAGCCGGCGGCGATTGCCCGCATCCGCGATTACCTGGGGCTCGACCCGACGTTCGCCACGTATGCGGAGGCGGAAGCCTACATCCGCGCGATATCGGCCCCCTTCGGCGCGCTGACCGACGCCCAATGGGAGCACCTCACGCGCAGCAGCGTCGCGCAGCGTCCGGATGGCCGCTGGGGCTCGCTCTACGACCCTGGCATCGCAGTGCCATTCCGGGCCAGCGCCGCGCCTCCCGACCTGTGGCCGGTCTGGGACGCCATCCGCTGCCCGACGCTGGTATTGCGCGGCGTGCAATCGGACCTCCTGTCGCCGGCCACGGCCGTGCAGATGGCCAGCCGCGGTCCCAAGGCGCGCATCCTCGAAGTGCCGGGCGTCGGCCACGCGCCGATGCTGCTGTCGCCCGACCAGTACGAGCCTGTCGTCCAGTTCATCCGCGCCGCGACCTGACATCGGCGTCCGGCATCGCCGGAACCTGCATTGGCAGCGCGTTTCGGTTCGGAGTCGGTCGTTGCGGGCCAACGGTCGCAGCTTTCTGGCACGGATTGCGCTTATCGCCAGCGGTCGGTGTCGCGCTTTCGCTTACAATCGCCGCGTTGTAGCCGGCTTCCCCCCTACGCCAACCCTTCCATGGCCCTCGCCCTTTCGCTGCCTGCGGTCGAAGCGCATCCGTCCAACCCGCCGGAGATCCGGCCGGCCAAGGTGGCGCTGTGGCTCGACGACGTATTGAAGCGCGAGCCCGCCACCGCGGCGCGCCTGATCGGCGACGCGCTCGCGGCGACGAACCGCGTGGCGATGAGCGACTCCAAGCGGCTCGACCTCGCCGAGAAATACTGGGAGACGGCCGGCATCCTGTGGCCGGTGCTCGAAAAGCAATTCATCCGCGCGTCGCATCCGCTGTCGGGTGACGCGCTCGAAGCGGCCAAGGCCGCGCTGACGCTCGCCAGCGAGCTCTCCGTCAGCTACAGGCACCTGCTGGCGAGCGAAGCCGACAAGCGCATTTCACTCGGCGGCCAGCGGCTGATGGTGGCGCTGATCCACCGTTGCCTGCAATGCACGGCGCGCGTGCTCGTCAACAGCTACATGTCGTACGCGCCGGTGCCGCCGCGCACCTGGCACGATGCGCATCTGATCTACGCGTTCGCCCGCGATCGCAACGTCCATCTGATACCGATCGCACCGGACCAGCCGGAAGCCACGCCCGACCGCCTGACGATCCAGATGCTGCTGCTGGCGCTCGCCAATCCCTACGGCTTCCTGCCGGGCCAGCTGCCCATCGTCGTGCGCTATGTGCAGGAGTACGCGCACTGGGCGAAGCTCACCGACGTCCCGCCCGTGCACCGGATGGCCAAGGCGGTGGCGATCGTGCCGGTCGGCCACGACTTCCCGCCGTTTTCCGCCAACAAGGGTGGCTCGATCGAGGGCAGCAAGCTGTTCCTGCTGACGTTCGACCTGGCCTTCCAGATCCAGGAGCAGCTACGGTCGCTCGAAGCCGGCGGCGAGGTGCCCGCCGGCGTCGGCCGCGATCCCGGCACCCGGCTGCAATACCTGACGCTGCTGAAGCGTCTGCTGCGGCAATGGGCGATTCCGCCGGCCCGGCAGTTCAACCGCCTGCCGTCGCGGGCCCGCGTGGTGACCTGCTCCGGGCTGGCCGGCGTCTGGCAATACAGCCGTGGCATCCACGCGGGCGTCAGCCGGCCGCCGGCAGGCTTGCCGCCGATGGCCAATTGCCAGGTGATCAATCACACGCCCGCCGGTTATGCGCTGCGCCAGACGGACAGCGTGCCCGCTGCGCTGCGCATCGGCGAACTGGTCGCGCTGCGCATCGAAGGCCGCAACAGTCTGCAGGTCGCGATGGTCCGCTGGTTTCGCAACACGCTGAAAGGCAGCGGTCTCGAGTTCGGATGCGAGCTGCTGTCGGACAATCCGGAGGCAGCCGCCGGCGCCGCCGAGGACGCCGCGCCCGGCATGTTCCAGCCGGTGGTCGTGTTGCCGGAGGACGGCGGCAGTGGCGCCGACAACGCGCCGGGACAGATCCTCGTGCCGGCCGGCGCGTTCGGACTGGAACAGGCGATCACGCTTCGCCGCGCGAAGGAAACGGGCTTCGCGGTCCTGACCAAGCTGGTCGAGCAGGGTCCGGGCTTCGAGCTCTACGAATTCGTCAACGTAGGCTGAAGATCGCGGTGATGCCCGTGACGTCCATCGCCACGGTGGCGCGGATCACCGTTGCCGCACTGGTCGCGCTGGCGTTGCTGGAAATCCTGTGGGAAGCCGTGCTTGCGCCGATCCCCGGCGCGCGCTGGCTCGCCGTCAAGGCGCTGCCGCTCGCCTTGCTGCTGCCGGGCGTGGCGCAGGGCCGGCACCGGCCGCGGCAATGGCTCGCGCTGCTGCTGCCGTTCTATTTCGCCGAGGCGCTCGTCCGCGCGCTGACGGAGTCCGGCCGGCAGGCAATGGTCGCGGCGATGGCGGCGGCGCTCGCGCTGGTCGCGATCGTCGCGGTGCTTGCCTGGTTCCGCGCGGAAAAGACGCGCTGACGGCGCGTGCCGCTAGCCCGGACGCGGGCCGAACTCCGGTGCCTTCGCGTGGCCTTCGCCCGCGAGGCCCTTGGGCATCGGGAACGTCACCGCCTCCACGACGCCCGTCAACTCGGTGACGCCGAGCGCGCCCAGTTCCTTCAACCGCGCGACCACCTGCCGCACCAGCACTTCGGGCGCCGACGCGCCGGCCGTGACGCCGACGCGGCGCTTGCCGGCGATCCATTCGGGCTGCAGTTCCTCGGCGCGATCGACCATCCACGCGGGAACGCCGCGATGCGCCGCCACTTCGCGCAGGCGATTGGAATTGGAGCTGTTCGGGCTGCCGACGACGATCACCACGTCGACCTGCGGAATCAGCGCCTTGACCGCATCCTGCCGGTTCTGCGTCGCATAGCAGATATCGTCGCGCTTCGGTCCCACGATGCCGGGAAAGCGTGCCTGCAGCGCCTTGACCACATTGCTCGCATCGTCGACCGACAGCGTCGTCTGCGTCACGTAAGCGAGCATCGAGGGATTGCGCACCGTGAGCCGCGCGACGTCCTCCACCGATTCGACCAGATGGATGCCGCCCGCGGCCTGGCCCATCGTGCCTTCGACTTCCGGGTGGCCGGCGTGGCCGATCATCACGATGTCGCGGCCCTGCTCGCGCATCCGCGCGACCTCGACATGCACCTTGGTGACCAGCGGGCATGTCGCGTCGAACACGCGCAGGCCGCGCGCTTCGGCGTCGGCGCGTACCGCCTTGGAGACGCCGTGCGCGGAGAACACGACGGTCGCGCCGGCCGGAATCTCGTCCAACTCCTCCACGAACACCGCGCCCTTGTCGCGCAGGTCGTCGACGACGAACTTGTTGTGGACCACTTCGTGGCGCACATAGATCGGCGCGCCGAACTGAACCAGCGCCTGCTCGACGATCGCGATCGCGCGGTCCACGCCGGCGCAGAAGCCGCGCGGGTTGGCGAGAATGACGTCCATCACTTGGAATCCCCGGG
>JBDTNR010000215.1:0-6228 GCA_039933655.1 Betaproteobacteria bacterium
GGCGGAGATGATAGCGGAGCGCCCCGGGCGCCGCCCTGGCGGCGCGTTACCATTGTGGCCTGCGGGGCCGCCGCGGCCGGCGTCGCGGGCCCCAAGGCGCCCCATCGACCAAGGAGTTGCGCAAGATGAGCCGCTGCGCGATCGCGATCATCGACGACTATCAGGACGTCGCGCGAACGGTCGCCGACTGGAGCGCGGTGGCCGAGCACGCCGATCTGCGCGTGTTCACGCGCGCGTGGCGCGACGAGGACGAGATCGCGCGCGAACTCGCGCCGTTCGCGATCATCGTGCTGATGCGCGAGCGCACGGCGTTTCCCGCGAGGCTCATCGCGCGCCTGCCGATCCTGCGGATGATCGCGATGACCGGCCAGCGGACGACGACGCTCGACATCGCGGCATGCACGCAGCGCGGCATCGTCGTGTCGCACACGGGAGCCAATCCGTCGAGCGCGCCCGCCGAAATGGCGTTTGCGCTGATTCTGGCGTGCGCGCGCGCGTTGCCGCAGGGGCATGCCAACGTGCTGCGCGGGCAGTGGGAGTACGGGCTGCCGATGGGCATCGCGCTCGAAGGCCGGCGCTTAGGCGTCGTCGGATTGGGCAAGCTGGGTTCAAAAGTCGCGCGGTACGGACAGGCCTTCGGCATGGACGTCGTCGCGTGGAGCCAGAACCTGACGCACGAGGCGGCCGCCGTGTTAGGCGTGGCGCGCGTCGACAAGGCGGAGCTCTTCGCGACGGCGGACGTGGTGTCGGTCCACCTCGCGCTGTCGCCGCGGTCGGTGGGCGTCATCGGCCGGCAGGAGTTCGCATTGATGAAGCCGGGCGCGATCTTCGTCAACGCATCGCGCGGTCCGCTGGCCGACGAGGCGGCGCTGATCGACGCGTTGCGCGACGGCCGGATCATCGCCGGGCTCGACGTGTTCGACGTCGAGCCGCTGCCGCCCGGCCATCCGTTCACGACGCTCCCGAATGTCGTGCTGACGCCGCACCTGGGCTACGTCGTCGCCGACACGATGCGGCTTTTCTATGCGGACAGCGTCGAGAATATCCTCGCGTTCCTGGACGGCGCGCCGATTCGCGTGGCCAACCCGGACGTGCTGCAGGGCGCCCGCGGCTGAACCCGCAGGAATCAGGGCACAACCGCCGATGCTGACCGGTTTTTTCCTCCACCTGAAGGCGCACAAGCTGCCGGTGTCGACGCGCGAGCTCCTGACGCTGCTCGAAGCACTCGACAAGCGCGTGATCTCGTCGTCGCTCGACGATTTCTACACGCTGTCGCGCGCCTGCTTTGTCAAGGACGAGCAGCACTTCGATCGCTTCGACATCGCATTCGGCTCATATTTCAAGGGCATCGACTCGATTTTCGATGTCCGCGCCGAGATTCCCGAGGCATGGCTGAAGAAGGAATTCCAGCGCTACCTGTCGGACGAGGACAAGAAGCTCGTCCTGGCGATGGGCGGCTGGGACAAGCTGATGGAGACGCTGAAAAAGCGCCTCGAGGAACAGCGCGAGCGGCATCAAGGCGGGTCGAAGTGGATCGGCACCGGCGGCACGAGCCCGTTCGGCGCGTACGGCTACAACCCGGAGGGTGTCCGCATCGGCCAGGACGGCGGCGGGTCGAAGAGCGCCGTCAAGGTGTGGGATGAGCGGACGTTTCGGAACCTGGACGGTGACGTCGAGCTCAACACGCGCAACATCAAGGTGGCGCTGCGCCGGCTGCGCCGCTTCGCGCGCGAAGGCGTGCCCGAGGAGCTGGACCTCGACGGCACGATCGAAGGCACGGCGCGCAACGCGGGCTGGCTCGATTTGCGGATGCAGCCCGAGCGGCGCAATCGCGTGAAAGTGTTGCTGTTCCTCGATGTCGGCGGCTCGATGGACCCGCACGTGCGCGTCTGCGAGGAACTCTTCTCCGCCGCCAAGGCAGAGTTCCGCCACCTCGAGTACTTCTATTTCCACAACTGCGTGTACGACCACGTGTGGCGCGACAACGGCCGCCGGCGCAACGAGCGCTTCTCCACACTCGAACTGGTCCGCACGTACGGGCCCGACTGGAAGGTGATCTTCGTCGGCGACGCGGCGATGAGCCCGTACGAGCTCGTGCAGGCAGGAGGCAGCGTCGAGTACATGAACGACGAGCCGGGCATCGTCTGGCTGTCGCGGATCTTCGATCACTTCCGCCGCGTCGCCTGGTGGAATCCCGAGCCCGAACGCGCGTGGGAATACACGCGGTCGACGCAGATCGTGCTGCAGAAACTGGGACCCCGCATGTTTCCGCTGACGCTCACCGGCATCGCCAGGGGCATCGACGCGCTGCGGCACTAGAACCTGGGTTCCAGTGGCCCGCAATGCCCGGGGACGCGTTGGCTACGTGGCGGGCGGCGGCTTGCCGGCCAAGCGATACTCAGTCGTTTGGCCGCGCGGCGGCGCCATGCCTGTAGCGCGGGCTCGGGACGCTTCGCGCGCGCAATTCTCCGGTGCCAAGCCCGCTCCGGACCGACGCGTGCGCTACCCTCGAACCCGAAGCGCCGATCATGGCGAACGCATCGCCGTTTCGGCCGCGTCCGCTGCCGCGTGCTTCCGTCGCTGCCGCTGTCCCATTCGCCAGAGCACGATCCACGGCAGCGCGATCGCGGCCCACGCCAGCTTCCACGGCCAGCGGACGTCGTCGCGGACGAGCACCGGGCCTCCGGGGCAATTGCCGGCGCGTTGGCATTGCGCGTTCTCGGTCGCCGTCCGCTTCCGGAATTCCGCCGCCGGGCTCGGGCAATCGGACGCGAATGTCCAGCAGATCGTTCGCGCGAGGTGATCGAACGTTCCTTCGTAGAGCCCGCGCTTTTCACCGACGCCCATTATCGTGAGCGGCAGGAAGGCCACGAAGGCCACGACGCGTGCCGTCTCGAGCAGCAGCGGCACGCCCGCGTACAGGAAGAGGTGCACTGCCTCGGCGCGCCAGGTCACACCCCATACCTGCGGCCACGTCCAGTCGCGGGTGATTCGCCGCCAGACGGCGATGCCGTCCGCTTCCAGTTGCCGTGCGCCGGCGATCCGCGGCCCCGCAAGCCCGTCGGCTCTCGTGGAGCGCCGCCGCACGGCGCGCCACAGGACGCCGCCCACCGGCAGCAGTACGAGCCAGAACAGGATGCCGAGCGTGACGACGAATTCGTGGCGGACCTCGTCGTCGCCCGGCACGCGTGCGGGCCCGAACAGTTCGGCGAGCAACGCGCCAGGGCCGGTCACCAGCGGCGTCATGTCCATGGTCGATGCTAACCGATCGCCGTCGCTTCCGGTCGTTGGGCGCGATCGGGTGCGCGATGCCTCGGTTCGCCGCCGCGACGGCGTGCGTCGCCACGCCAACTTGTCGCGCGATTTCCACCGCGGAATCTTGCGTGCCGGGGGGCGGATGCGGGACTATGCGCGTTGCTGGCGGAAAGTCATCGGAACCCACGACGTGGAGACCTGGCAGTGGATAGACGCAAATTCCTGAAGACTTCCGTGCCGGCCGTGGCCGCGCTTTCTCTCGGATTGACCGGCTGCGGCGATGACACGACGCCGGCCGCAGCGGTGCCGCCGCCCGACGCCGCTGCCATCACCTACCCGCCGATCACGTTCATCACCAGCGACCCCCACTACACCGACTACCGGCCGGCGATTGACGGCACAGGGCAGATCGTCGTGTTCGAGCGCACGCCGTTTCCGAATTCGAGCCACGCGAACACGGCGCTGTACGTCGCGACGTCGATCGGATCGCCGAATCCGCCGACGGCGCCGTTCCTCACGGTGCCGGAGAATCCGGCGCCGAGCTATCCGTACTCACAGACGCGCCCCGACTGGAGCTGGGTCAATAACCAGATCGTGTTCAGTGGCGCGCCATCGGAGTCGGCGACGATCGAGGTGCACATCGCGACGGCCAACGGCAAGACGGTCACGCAGGTGCCGACGACGCTCGCGCACATCTATCCGATCTGGTCGAGCGATGCCACACAGATCGTCACCTACAACAATTCGAGCAGCGCGGCACCGGTGCGCCCGGTCACCACGCTGATCATGCCGGACGGCAATGTCGTCGTCGCCAATCTCAACGGCGACGACACCGCCAATCCGCCGGCCGCGATGTTCGGCGGTTTCGCGGCGGGGAAGCCCGGCACGCCCACGCAGATCGCGTTCGCCGGCCAGCCGGCGCTGCCGGCCTGGGGATTGCCGGCCGGGCAGACGCCGCCGGCGACGGCGACGTACAACCAGGACAACAATTACGTGTTCATCAACTCGCCCAAGACCGGCGGCGGCTACCAATCGTCGCCGCTAGAATCGGCGGCGAGCATGACGACATTCGACCCCGCGTACCAGGGCCGCGCGCCCTACTGGTCGCCCGACGGGAAATACGTCGTGTTCGAGTCGAGCCGCGCCGGCGGCTATGCGCTGTTCCTCGCCACGATCGGCAAGACCACGCCACCGGTCCAGCTCACTGCCACCACCTACTGGGCGCAGCACGCGAAGTTTTTCCCGGATGGCCGAAAGCTCATCTTCACCGCCCTGCAGCAGCCGAGTGCGGCGGGCACGGGTCCGCGCGGCATCGGCATCATCGATATCTCGGCCTACCTCTAGCGGGCAAACGCACGCGGCGCGGCCGCTGCGTACTCAGCGGCTGCGCCTTCCCGCGCGGCCGGAGATACGCCGTGTCCGCCGCGGCGCCGGACATGCATACGGGCCGACGCGCGGACGGCGGCCCATCGGCGACTCGACCGCGGGCCGCGGCGTCGTCGCGAACGACCACGCGCAGGGCGTTCGCGAGCAGCCCGGGCAATCGATGTGATGCCCCGCGCAGCGCGAAGTGCGGCAAGTGAGCGTGCGTCGCATGCGGCTGCCCGGCGTGCAGCGCAGCGCGCGGAAGGACATCGCCTCGGGGTTCGCCATCACCTGGTTGCCGTTGGGTGCGCGCCTGGATCGACGTGCGCCGAGTCGCGCGCGGTGAGGAAAAAAGAAGGCCGCAGGATCCTCCCGCGGCCTTCGGCCTCGCGTGCGCCGGATTTTGGACGGCCGGCACTCCGCACGCTGCGACCGGAACTCCTAGCCGATTTTCACCGGTACGAAGATCTGGCGGCCTTGCCGCTCGATCAGCAGGGCGACGGTCTTGCCGGACTTGTCGACCTGCGCCTTCAACTCCTCGACGGTGTTGACCTTGTTCGAGCCCACGCCGACGATGAGATCGCCGGCCTGCACGCCGGCCTTCGCCGCCGCGCCGCCCGACTTCTCGACGACGAGACCCGTCGAGCCGCTGGACTTGCGCTCTTCCGGCGTCAGCGGACGCACCGCCACGCCGAGCTTGCCCTTGGCATCCGCGTCGTCGCCGGCCTTGGCTACCTTGCCGTCGTCAAGCGTGGCAACAGTCGCCGACAATTCCATCGGCTTGCCGCCTCGCCATACTTCGACCGCGACCTTCGTGCCTGGCGCCGTGCTGCCGATGCGCGCCGTGACGTCGGTGCTGTCGGTCATGACCACGCCGTCGATCTTGCGGATGATGTCGCCGGCCTTGAAGCCCGCCTGTTCCGCGGGGCTGTCCTTCTCGACCGTGCCCACCAGCGCGCCGTTGGCGTCAGGCAGGCCAAAGCTCTGCGCGAGCGTCTGGTCCATGCCCTGTATGCCGATGCCCAGGCGGCCGTGCTGCACCTTGCCGTGCGTCTTCAATTGCTCTGCCACGTTCGCGGCGACGTCCACCGGGATGGCAAACGAGAGCCCCATGTAGCCGCCCGAGCGGCTGTAGATCTGCGAGTTCACGCCGACCACCTGGCCGGACGCGTTGAGGAGCGGGCCACCGGAATTGCCGGGATTGACGGCGACGTCGGTCTGGATGAACGGCACCATCTGGCCGTTCGGCAGCGCGCGATGCACGCCGCTCACCACACCCGCCGACACGCTGTTCTCGAAACCGAACGGCGAGCCGATCGCGATCACCCACTCGCCGCGCCGCACGCCGGGCTTGGCCGAGAGGTCGAGCGCCGGCAGGTTCTTGGCCTCGATCTTGATCAGCGCGATGTCGGTGCGCTTGTCGGTGCCGATGACCTTGGCGGTGAACTCGCGGCGATCCGTCAGCTTGACCACAACTTCGCTCGCGCCGTCCACGACGTGCGCGTTGGTGACGATGTAGCCATCGGGACTCACGATGAAGCCCGAGCCCAGGCCCTGCGCTGGTTGCGCGCGCTGGCCCTGGCCGCCGGGCATGCCGGGACCGCCCTG
>JBDTNR010000216.1:0-6206 GCA_039933655.1 Betaproteobacteria bacterium
CCACGCACCTCGCGACGAGCCTCGTCGCGTCGTTACAGCTGATCGCGGCATCGCTGGTCTGGGTCTGGCAGCTCTACGTCGTGGGCGCACCGATGAGCGGCGACATGATCTCGGTCGTCGTGTCACTGTCCGGCGGCGCGCTGCTCGCCAACATATTCTCGGTGATCCTCCTGATGGGCGAGACGCTGCGGCAGGGACGCTAGGCAACCACTTCGCGCCGGCGACCGCCGATGAGCGACATCCTCTTCATGATCCTGCGGCGCCTGCGTGCGCCGCTGATCACGCTGATCACCGTCTACGCGATCTCGGTCGGCGGACTGGCGCTGGTCCCTGGCCTCGACCCGGACGGCAACCGGGCGCCGATGAGCATCTTTCACGCGTTCTACGTGATGAGCTACACGGCGACGACGATCGGGTTCGGCGAACTTCCCTATCCGTTCACCGACGCGCAGCGGCTGTGGGTGACGTTCGCCATCTATCTGTCGGTCATCGGGTGGGCGTATACGCTCGGCTCCGTGATTGCGCTGTCCAACGACGCGCCGTTTCGCGCGCTGGTGGCGCGCGGAATGTTCCGGCGGCGGGCGCGGGGGATTTCCGAGCCGTTCTACATCCTGTGCGGCTACGGCCAGAGCGGTTCCCGCCTCGCGACGGCGCTCGACCAGATGGGCAACCGGACGATCATCGTCGAGCCGCTGGTCGAGCGCACGGCCCGGATCGCCGTGCAGGACTTTGCGCTGCCACCGCTCACGCTGGCGGCCGATGGACGGTTGGCCGACGTGCTCGAGGACAGCGGCATCCGCAGCCCCCATTGCCTGGGCCTGATCGCGATGGCCGGCGAGGACGGCGTCAACCAGGCGATCGCCATCGGCGCACGCGTGCTCAATCCGTCGATTCCCATCGTCGCGCGCGCCAAGTCGGGGGTGGCGAAGGTCAACCTCGAGTCGTTCGGCGGCGTCACCGTCATCAATCCGTTCGAGACGTTCGCCTACGATGTCGGCGTGGCGCTGCGGACGCCCGAGGTCGTGCAGATCGAGGACTGGCTGACGGCAACACCCGGATCGCCGGTGCCGCCCTGCACGCAGCCGCCGCGCGGCAAATGGGTGCTCGTGGGCTTCGGCCGGTTCGGGCGGGCGATCGCCGACGTGCTCGACGTCGAAGGCATCGAATGGAAGGCGTTCGATCCCAGCGTCTCCGACGTGGCCGAGCAAAGATTGCTGCACGGCGACTACACCGAGAACATCCTGCGCGATGCCGGCATCGGGACCGCGAGCGTGCTGGTCGCCGGGTCCGACAACGACGCGGTCAACCTGGGGGCGACCACGCTGGCGCGGCGCGTGAAGCCGGACATCTTCGTCGTCATCCGCCAGAACCAGATGCAGGACCGCGCGCTGGTCGAAGCAGCGCGCGCCGACCTCGAGTTCGTGCAGTCGCACCTGATGGAGCACGAATGCCTGCAGGTGCTGAAGACGCCGATGCTCGGCCGGTTCATCGGCCGCTTGCGCACGACCGCCAGCACGATGGCCGCGGCGACCCTGCAGCGGATCCGGACGGAGGTCGGCGAAGGCTCGCCGCGGGCCTGGCGATTCGACTGCGACGTGCTGCAGCCAGGGATGTTCTACGCGTTCTTCCAGCGCGTCGGCGCGCCGTTCACGATCGGCCACCTGCGCAACGATCCGACCAATCCCCGCGAGCGCATGCGCGTCGCGGCACTGATGCTGGAGCGCGAAGGCGGGGACCGGTTTCTGCCGGACGACGACACGCTGCTGAAGCCCGGCGACCGCATCCTGTTCGTCGGCGACGACGTCGCACGCCGGCTGCAGCAGCGCTACAGCGTGGAACCCGGTACGGTGGCATGGGTGTGCTCCGGCAGCGAGCCACCGCGCGGCTGGATCTTCCGCTGGTGGCACCAGCGGTTCCGCTCCGGCGAGAACTCCTGAAGGGGCGCCGGCGGTGCGCCGGCGGCGCGGCGTCCGCGCGGCGGACGTCAGCGCGTGAGCGTCGCGTCGTCCACCAGCACCTTGTAGCTGTAGCCTGAGCCTAAGTCGAGGTCGGTGCGCACCGTGCCCTTGGCCAGCACGACGTCGCCCACCTTGGCCTGCGCCTTGGTCGTGACCAGCACGTCGTTGGTGTTGTCGGCCGCGGAGCCCGAGCCGTCGCGGATGTGCAGCCAGTTCTTGCCGAGCACGTCGGGCGTGAACTTCACCACCTTGCCGCGGACGACGACGCCCTTGTCCTTGAGCGATGCCTTGTTGGCGACGATCTCGGCGACAGTGCGCGCTTCGGGGCCGGTGGCCTTCGGCACTTTCACGTCGCCGACGTCGACGGGCTTGCCGATTCCCGAATGGAGTGCGCCGAGATCACCACCCGCAGGGGGCGCGGCAACGGCCAAGCCGGCCGCGACCAGCGCGGCCACGAATGTAATGCGACGAGCTAGGGAATGGGTCACGTTGGATCATCCATGTAGATTTGCGCGGCCGACCGGAAGGCGGTGCCGCTTGCGCCATGCCAATGTTGCACGAAGTATGGACCCGGAATTTGATCCAGGTCGCATCCGGTTGCGATTGGTCGGAATTCACGCCGCTCCCGGCCCCGCCGCGCGGCGCTGCCAGAGAATGCAGCGGTTGTTGGCCGGCATCGGGCGGTCGTCGACCAAATCGAGGCCGGCGCCGCACGCCAGCGCGTCGACCGCTTCGAAATCACGCAGGCCCTGCCGCGGATCGTCGGCGCGCAATCGCGCGTCGAACGCGGCGTTGCTTTCGCTCGTGTAGCGGCCGCCGTAGTTGAAGGGGCCATAGACGACGAGTGCGGCATCGGCGGCCAGAATGCCCGGCAGCCCGGCGAACAGGCGCACGACGTCGTCCCAGCCCATGATGTGCAGCGTATTGGCGGTGAATACGGCGTCGACGCGGACGGCGGGCCAGGCGCCATTGACGTCGAACGCGATCGGTGGCGGCGTGTTGGGCAGCGCCGCGTCGGCGAGCCACGCGCGGATGCCCGGCAGGCTCGAAGCGCGGTCGGACGCCTGCCACTCGACGTGCGGCAGCGCCGCCGCGAAGTACACGGCGTGCTGGCCCGTGCCGCTGCCGACCTCGAGTACGCGCCTGCGCTGCGCGAAGTGCACGCGCAGCACCGCAAGAATGGGTTCGCGGTTGCGGTCGCAGGCCGGTGCGTGCGGCTTGTCCATCAGGGGCGCGCTGGTGGCCTGCGACGGGCCACTAGAACTGCGTGGCCACGCCGTCGATGCGGTCGAGGCGAATGACGATGCGGCTCGACTGCTGGCTCTTCGCGGTGACATGGCGATCGTCGACGGTGACGACCACGGCATTGATCGTCGCGCCGTTCGTGTAGATCGCCACGCCGCGATTCTTGTCCTTGCTTTCGGCGAGTACGGCACGCAACGCATCCTGCTCGGCGCCGGCCTTGGCGGAGGCGGGCGCCGGGTCGGCGGCGATGGCGGGCAGCGCCACGGCGGCGGCGAGCAACAGCGCGGCAAGCAGGCGGGCGGTGAAGCGCATGGCAAACTCCTCGTTATCGGGATGTTGATCTGATGGCAAGATGCGTTCCGCGCCAGGTTGCGCCGCGCGGAACGCGAACTGTACTATGACCCAACGCAATAGCCGAGGGCCTGCTGATCCTGACCGAAGTGAGTGACAGCGATCGCAAGCGCATTGTCGTCCCCGCGAAGGCGGGGACCCAGCGTCGTACAGCGAGAAGTCGCTGGGTTCTAAGCATGCGCGGGAGCGACGGAGCATTTGTCATGCATTTCGGTAGAGTTCAATAGGAAACGATGCGGACACCAACGGCAGGCTGGCCATCGATCACCGCGGCCGGCCTCATCGGTTGTTTCGCGGCCATCGTCGCGCTCGCGCAATGTCCGCCGACGGTGCCGGTGCAGGGCGCGGCGATTCCGGGGCCGCTGCCGCTGTTCCCGCCTGACAACTGGTGGAATCTCGACGTGTCGGCGGCGCCGGTCGACGCCGCATCGGCCGCGTTCATCGCGTTCATCAACAACGGCGGCAGCCGGCGGCTGCATCCGGACTTTGGCGGCGAAGCAGCGCCTTCCGGCACGGCGATCTACGGCATGCCGTACGCGATCGTCGACGCCACGCAGCCGAAGCTGCCGGTGACGTTCGACTATGCGAACGAGAGCGACGGCGTCGACGCGAGCGGACGTGGCATTGCCTTCTACCCGATTCCGGCGCAGGCGATCGGCGAGCCGCACTGGATCGAGGGCGGCGCGCCGGGCAGCGTCGACCAGCGCAGTTCCAACGACCGCCACCTGCTGCTCGTCGACTGCACGAAGCGCCACCTGTACGAGCTCTACAACGTTCACTACAACGCGACGCAGGGACGCTGGTACGCAGGATCCGGCGCGTTCTTCGACATGAGCGCCAACGGTCGTCGGCCCGACACCTGGACGTCTGCCGATGCGGCGGGTCTGGCGATCCTGCCGGGCCTCGTCCGCTACGACGAGGCGTGGAATCCGGCGGTGACGGAAATCCGCCACGCGTTTCGCGTCACGGTCCGCGCGACCAACGGCTACGTCTTTCCGGCGTCGCATCGGGCAGGCGGGACAACGGGCGCGCTGCCGATGGGCGCCAGGCTTCGCTTGAAGCCGTTGGTCAACGGCCAGGATCCCGCGCTTCGTGCCGGCGATCCCAATGTGCGCAAGATCTTCCGTGCGCTGCAGAAATACGGTCTCATCGTCGCCGACAACGGCAGCGATCTCTATGTCACCGGCACCTTCGACACGCGGTGGAACAATGACCTCTTGAACCCGGCGTTCGCGGCGTTGACCGCCGGCGACTTCGACGTGATCCGGCTCGGCTGGAATCCGGCGGCGGCCGCGCCCGCGCTGGCGACGCTCGCCTTGTTGCCGGCGCGCGTCGTCGGCGGCCGGTCGTTGTTCGCCGTGGTCACGCTGACGGCGCCCGCGGGCGGCGGGGGTGCCACCGTCACGCTGGTGAGTTCGGATCCTGCGCTCGCCGCCACGCCGGCGGCAGTCGTGGTGCCCGCCGGCACCACCTCGGCGAAGGCGATGGTGGGCACCCGCCCCACGCGCCGCGATGCCCTGGCGACGCTGTCGGCCACCGCCGGCGGCGTCACGCGCTCGATGGAGTTCGCCATCACCGTCCGCTAGGCCTTGCGTCGCCTGCGACAATGCGCTCCATGCTGGACATCCTGCTCGTCACGCTGCCGTTTTTCGCGCTTGTCCTCTGCGGCTACATCGCGACACGGCGCGAGTTCCTGCCGCAGGTCGCCATTCCCGGCCTTAACACGTTCGTACTGTATTTCGCGCTGCCGTGCATGCTCTTCCGCTTCGGCGCGACGACGCCGATCGCCAAATCGCTGAGCGCCGGCATCGTTGGCGTCTACCTGTTCTGCGCGGTCATCATGGTGAGCTTCACCGTCGCCGTCACGCTGTCGCAGCGCGTGGACTGGAACGATGCGGCCTTTGGCGCATTGGTCGGAGCCTTCCCGAACACCGGCTACATGGGCGTGCCGCTGCTGGTCGCGCTGCTGGGCCCGGCGGCGGCGGGACCGGCGATCGTGACGATCCTCATCGACCTGCTGTTCACGAGTTCGCTGTGCATCGCGCTGTCGCGGCTGGGCGGCGCGGATTCGCACGGCGCGGCGGTAGCCGCCCGCAATGCGGTCAAGGGCGTGCTGTCCAACCCGATGCCGTGGTCGATCGTGCTCGGGGTGGCCGTATTCGTCGCCGGAGTGACGTTGCCGGCGCCGGTCATGCAGACGATCGGCCTGCTCGCCGATTCCGCGTCGCCGGTGGCGCTGTTCACGATCGGCGCCGTGCTCGCGCGGTCGCAGATGGTCACGACGGATTCGACGCCGCTCATCGAATACGTGCCCGTCGCGCTGAAAAAACTGGTGCTGCATCCGCTGCTGGTGCTGGTCATGGGCCATTCCGCCATCAGCCTGGGCGTGCCGCTCGACCCCTTTGCGCTGACGGTGATCGTGCTGGTGGCGGCATTGCCGAGCGCATCCAACGTCGCGATGCTCGCCGAACGCTTCGACGCCGACAGCGGGCGCATCGCGCGCATCATCCTCGTGTCGACCGCGCTGGCCTTTGTCACGTTTTCCGGCGCCGTCGCGCTGCTGACCTGACGGAACGCGGGCCGCGCGGGCCTGGGCCGTATAGTGGCGGACCGCGCGCGCCGGCGGGGTCCGGCGGGCCGGGAGGATGGGAG
>JBDTNR010000217.1:0-6193 GCA_039933655.1 Betaproteobacteria bacterium
CGGACCGTGCCGACCTTGTCGTAGAACGCGCCGCGGCCCTGCACGCCGAAGTTCTCCGCCATCGTGATCTGCACGCTTTCGATGTGGTCGCGGTGCCACAACGGCTCGAGGAACGCATTGGCGAACCGGAAGAACAGCATGTTGTGCACCGGCCGCTTGCCCAGATAGTGGTCGATGCGGAAGATGTGCGCCTCGTCGAACGCGGACAGCAGGATCGCGTTCAGGTCGCGCGCCGACGCCAGGGTGCGCCCGAACGGCTTTTCGACGATCACGCGCGCGCCCTTCGTGCAGCTGGCGCGCTCGAGCTGCTCGACGACGGCGCCGAACAGCCCCGGCGGTATCGCCAGGTAGTGGGCAGGATTGCGGGCATCCTTCAGTTCGCCGCGCAGCGCCGTGAACGTCGCCGCGTCAGCGTAGTCGCCGTCGACGTAGCGCAGCAGCGCCATGAGCTTGGCGAACGCCGCCTCGTCGACGCCGCCATGCTTCTCCACGCTGTCGCGCGCCCGCGCGCGGAACTGGTCGAGATTCCAGCCGGCCTTCGCCACGCCGATCACCGGCACGTCGAGGTGCCCGCGCCGGATCATCGCCTGCAGCGACGGAAAAATCTTCTTGTACGCGAGGTCGCCGGTGGCGCCGAAGAACACGAGCGCGTCGGAATGCACGTTTGCCGTCATCGACTGTGGGCCTTCATCATGTCTGTCCGCTGCATCCTGGCTCCGGCGCCGGTCAACCGGCAGGCTTCTCGTGGTGACCGCCGAACTCGAAGCGCATCGCCGACAGCAGCTTGTTCTGGAAATCGGCTTCGCCGCGGGAGCTGAAGCGCTCGTACAGCGCGGTCGTCAGCACCGGCGCCGGCACGGCCTCGTCGATCGCTGCCTTGATCGTCCAGCGGCCCTCGCCCGAATCCGACACGCGGCCCGCGAAACTCGCGAGCGCCGGGTCCTTGATCAGCGCCGACGCCGTGAGGTCGAGCAGCCACGACGCGATGACACTGCCGCGCCGCCAGACTTCCGCGACATCCGGCAGGTCGATGTCGTACTGGTAGTGCTCGGGATCGCGCAGCGGCGTCGTCTCGGCGTCGATCGCATGCGTTTGCCTGCCGACATTCGCGGCGCGCAGGATGCCCAGGCCTTCGGCGTACGCGGCCATCAGGCCGTACTCGATGCCGTTGTGCACCATCTTCACGAAGTGGCCGGCCCCGCTGGCACCGCAGTGCAGGTACCCCTGTTCGGCGGTCCCCTGCCCCTTGGCGCGCCCCGGCGTGCGCTCGATGTCGCCCGCGCCCGGCGCCAGCGTCCTGAAGATCGGGTCGAGGCGCTGCACCGTAGCCGCCGGGCCACCGATCATCATGCAATAGCCGCGGTCCAGACCCCAGACGCCGCCGCTGGTGCCGACGTCGACGTAGTCGATCATCGAAGGCGCGAGTTCCTTGCTGCGGCGGATGTCGTCGATGTAGTACGAGTTGCCGCCGTCGATGATCGTGTCACCGGCGTCGAGCAGCGGCGCCAGCTGCGCGATCGTCTCGTCGACGACCGCCGCCGGCACCATCAGCCACACGGCGCGCGGCTTCGCAAGCTTGCTGACAAAGTCCGCCATCGACGAGGCACCCGTCGCCTTTTCGGCCACCAGCGCCTCGACGGCCTTCGGAAACATGTCGAACACGACGCAGTCGTGCCCGTTCTTCATCAGTCGACGCACCATGTTCGCGCCCATGCGGCCCAATCCGATCATTCCGAGTTGCATGATTTCCGTATCCTTTGTGCTGAGCTGTCGCTGCTGGAAGTGCGGCCGCCGGCTTCCACAGGCGGCACGCGAACGTTACGTCGCGCCGGCGGCGCCCCTATGGACAATGGCGACGAACTCGCGATCGTGAGCGTGGGGGTCGTGCTCCCCCCGGGGGGCAGCGAACGAAGTGAGCGTGGGGGTGGTCCACCCATTTTTCATTGGTGCTGCCGATAGCGACGGATCAGCGCGTTGGTGGAGCTGTCGTGCGCGAGGCCGCCTTCCGCGGGGCTCTGCAATTCCGGGATGATCCGCTGCGCCAGCACCTTGCCGAGTTCCACGCCCCATTGATCGAACGAGTCGATCTGCCAGACGGTGCCTTGCGTGAATACGCTGTGCTCGTACAGCGCCACGAGCCGTCCCAGCGCCGCCGGCGTCAACTGCTCAAGCAGCAGCGTATTCGACGGTCGGTTGCCCTCGAACACGCGATGCGGCACCAGCGCGTCCGGCGTGCCCTCCGCCTTCACCTGTTCGGCCGTCTTGCCGAACGCGAGCGCTTCCGCCTGCGCAAAAACGTTGGCGACCAGAATGTCGTGATGGGGCCCGAGCGGATTCAACGCTCGGGCGAAGGCGATGAAGTCGCAAGGGATGAGCCGCGTGCCCTGGTGGATCAGTTGGTAGAACGAATGCTGGCCGTTGGTGCCGGGCTCACCCCAGTAGATGGGGCCGGTGTCGAAATCCACGCGCGCACCGGCGAGCGTCACGTGCTTGCCATTGCTTTCCATCGTCAGTTGCTGCAGATAGGCCGGGAACCGCTTCAGGTACTGCTCGTACGGCAGCACGGCGACGGTCTGCGCGCCGAAGAAATCGTTGTACCAGACCGACAGGAGCCCCATCAGCACCGGCAGGTTGCGCTCGAACGGGGCCGTGCGGAAATGCTCGTCCATCTCGTGGAAGCCGGCGAGCATCGCGCGGAAATTCACGGGGCCGATCGCGAGCATCGTCGACAGTCCGATCGCGGAATCCATCGAATAGCGGCCGCCGACCCAGTCCCAGAACCCGAACATGTTGGCGGTATCGATGCCGAACTCGGAGACCTTCGTGTCATTGGTCGACACGGCGACAAAGTGCTTCGCCACGGCAGCGCCTTCGCCGCCGAGTCCGGCGAGCGCCCAGTCGCGCGCCGAATGCGCGTTGGTCATCGTCTCCAGCGTCGTGAACGTCTTCGACGCGATGATGAACAGCGTCTCCGCGGGATCGAGGTCGCGCGTCGCTTCGGCGAAGTCGGTGCCGTCGATGTTCGACACAAAGCGGAACGTCAGCGACCGTTCGCTGTAGAACCTGAGCGCCTCGTACGCCATCACCGGCCCCAGGTCGGAGCCGC
This sequence comes from Betaproteobacteria bacterium, assembly GCA_039933655.1. Lineage (GTDB taxonomy): Bacteria > Pseudomonadota > Gammaproteobacteria > Burkholderiales > Casimicrobiaceae > VBCG01. The sequence goes on from JBDTNR010000217.1 coordinate 3,107, forward strand.
CGATGCCGATGTTGACGACGTTGCGGATGTGCTTGCCGGTGTGTCCCTTCCAGTCCCCGCTGCGCAGGCGGTCGGCGAATGCCGCCATCTTGTCCAGGACCGCGTGCACGTCGGGCACGACGTCGCGGCCGTCGGCGACGATCGACGCCTCCCGCGGGGCGCGCAGCGCCACGTGCAGCACCGCGCGGTTCTCCGACACGTTGATCTTCTCGCCACGAAACATCGCGGCGATGCGATCGCGCAGCCCGGACTCCTCGGCGAGCTGCACCAGCAGCCGCAGCGTGTCGTCGGTAACGCGGTTCTTCGAGTAATCGAGGTAGACGCCGGCGGCTTCCGCCGTGAGTCGCAGGCCCCTCGTCGCATCGTCGGCGAAGAGCTGGCGCAGCGTGATGTCGCGCAGCGCCGCATGGTGCGCCACCAGTGCGTTCCACGCGGGCAATGCGCGCAACGGGCCAATCGCGGTCGGCATGGACTATTTCCCTTTGCTGCGTCGGGTACGGGCGGACGCGGACTGGGGCGCGCGCCGCGCGGCGGGCTTGCGCAGCACGGTATCGGCCCACAGGCGGAAGCCGCCGGGGAACGCATTGGTGTTGGCGCCGATGCGCGCGAGTGGCGGCAGGACCTTGATGTTGCGCGCGTTGCCGCCGCCCAGCACGATGTCCTCGGGCGTCAGCGCGGCGGCGAGCCGCGCGACGACGTCGTCGACGCTTTTGCGCCACTTGCGCTTGCCGTCGCGCAAGAGCGCCTCTTCGCCGACGTAGTCCTCGAACGTCGCCTTGCGGTACGGCAGGTGCGCGAGTTCCATCGGCACCAGCGTGCCGTCGACGATGAGCGTGGTGCCGAGCCCGGTGCCGAAGCCCAGGAACAGCATCTTGCCGCCCTGATAGCCGCCGAGCGCCTGCATCGCCGCATCGTTGACCATCCGCACCGGACAGGCGAACGCGGCCACGTAGTCGAAGTCCACCCAGCCGGGTCCCAGGTTGTGCGGCTCGGCGACGGGCTTGTTGCGCACGACGGGGCCTGGATAGCCGATCGCCACCGCGTCGTATTTCCAGCCGCGCGCCAGCGTCCGCACGCCGGCGGCCATCTGTTCCGCGGTCAGCGTCGGGCCGGATTCCATCCGCCGCTCGACCCTGTGGCCGGTGGCCATGATCTTGACATGCGAGCCGCCGACGTCGATGACCAGAACGTTCATGGGCGCACGCATGCCTGTGGCCGCGCCGTGGCTCACGCGGCCTTCAGTGTGGCGCTCTTGCTCGCCAGCACGCCCATCAGCTCGTTCCACGACTTGACGAACGAGTCGGCGCCTTCGTCCTGCAGCCTGGCCGCGAGCGCGTCGATGTCGACGCCGGCGGCCTTGAATTGCGCGAGCACCGCCTCGCTGTCGCCGCCGTCCTTGGGTGTGGCGGCGCCGATGCTGCCGTGGTCGGCCAGCGCCAGCAGCGTGCCTTCGGGCATCGTGTTCACGGTCAGCGGCGCGGCGAGCGCGCCGACGTACATCACGTCCGACGCCTTCGGGTCCTTGGTGCCGGTGCTGGCGAAGAGCAATCGCTGTGGCCGGCCGCCGGCATTCATCACGCGCATGTATCGTGGCGACGCGACGAGGTCGCAGTAGGCCTTGAACGTGCGCTGGCCGATCGCGATCCCCAAACGGTTGACCAGCGCCGCCGGCACCTGGGCCGCCACCGCGACATCCCACCGGCTGATGAACAGCGACGCGACGGAGCCGACGTCCGGCGTCAGGCCGGCGGCGATCCGGCGCTCGACGCCGCGCAGGTAGGCATCCGCCGCGGCGAGATACTGTTCGCGCGAAAACAGCAGCGTCACGTTGACGGGCACGCCGGCGAAGATTGCCTCCTCGACGGCGGGCAGGCCCTCCTTGGTCCCTGGAATCTTGATGAACAGGTTCGGCCGGCCGGCCCGCGCATGCAGGTCACGCGCGACCGCGAGTGTGGTCTTCGGATCATGCGCGAGCAGCGGCGACACTTCGAGCGAAACCCAGCCGTCGACGCCGCGCGTGCGCTCGAAGACCGGACGGAAAAGGTCGGCGGCACGCGTGATGTCCTCGAGCGCGAGCTCGAAAAAGAGGCCCTCGCCGGCCCTGCCGGCCTTGAGCTTGCTGCGAATGGCGGCGTCGTAGTCGCTGCTGCCCTTGATGGCGTGGTCGAAGATCGTGGGATTCGACGTGAGGCCCGTCACCGACAGGTCGGCGATGTAGCGGGCAAGCGTGCCGCTCTCCAGGAGGTCACGCGTGATGTTGTCGAGCCAGAGGCTCTGTCCCAGGTCATGCAGCGTTGCGGTGGCCTTCATCGTCTCGTCTTCCGGGTGGAGGATTGGTCGGCAACGGCAGCCCCTGCCCCAAGTGCCACGGGCGCGGGACGGCCAGCGTACGGAACCGCTATTTCACGTGGCTTCCGCGCGCTTGGCAAGGCATTCGTGAAAGACGGCGCCGAAAGCACGGGATCCGGGCGCCACCCTAAGCACGCGCCGGCTTCGGGTTCGCGCACGGCGTCGGACGCAGCATCGGCACCGTCACGACGTCAGGTGATGGCTGTCGTTCCACAGGCGAATGACCGGTTCCGTCGCATCGTGGTCGTACCCGAGCGCGCTCAAGCTCCCGGTCGACAGCAGCAAATACTGCCCTCCCGCCGGCGGCAATGCCAGCCAGCGCGCGGCGAGCACGCGCAGGATGTGCGCGCTGGAAAAAACGAGTACGTTGCCGGCGCAGGCGCGCAGGCGCGTGATCACGCTGTCGGCGCGCGCGCCGACAGTGGCGGCGGACTCGCCGCCGGGGCAGCCGTCCCGGAAGATCTTCCAGCCCGGGCGGCTCGCGACGATTTCGGAGGTGCGCAATCCCTCGTACTCGCCGTAGTTCCACTCGACGAGGTCGCCATCGCGGTGCGCGATGGCGCCGAAACCCGCGAGCTCGCAGGTCCGGGCGGCGCGCTGCAGCGGGCTCGTGTAGACGGCGGCGAACGTCATCGCGCGCAGGCGGTCGCCGAGCAGGCGTGCATCGCGTTGGCCACGCTCGGTCAGCGGCAGGTCGGTGAGTCCCGTGTGCCGGCCGGCGAGACTCCACGCCGTTTC
>JBDTNR010000218.1:0-6187 GCA_039933655.1 Betaproteobacteria bacterium
ACGTTGACATTCTCCGGATTGGGAGTCTCGAAGATCGCGATCCCGCCGGGCCGCAGCACGCGGAGCACTTCGTCCAGCAAAAATAGCAGCCGCTCGAATGGCAGGTGCTCGACCACGTGCATGCCGGTGACCGCGCCGAGCGAGCCGTCTTCCAAACCAAACAGGTACTCGAGCGCGTCCGCCTCGATGACATCGAGGCCCGCGTCACGACACTCCCGCACGGTGATTTCATTGATATCGACTCCGCGCGCGATGAGTCCGCTATCGCGAAGGAGCGCGATCCATTCGCCGCGCCCGCACCCAATGTCGAGGACGGGCGCCTGCTCGTCGCCGGCACCGGCAGCGCGAACCGCCGGCAAGTAGGTCGCCACGCGATCCCGGATCTCGTCCATCGATCCGCGAAACCGGTCCTCGAAGTCCACATAGAAGCGATCGAGCGAGAACGCCGCGCCCGGCGTCGAGGCATCCGCTTCCTTCCGCTCGTGTGGTCCGGCAACGGGAGTCGCCACGCGATCCAGTCGCGCACCGACCTCCGTGCGCCACACACGCTGCTGGCTGCCGAGGGAGCGCAATCGCCGGTCGAGTTCGCCGAACCTGGAATCGACAGTGGAGGTGTCCGCCTTCGACTGGGCGATTGCGCGCGCGCCGGCCATCACTTCGAGCAGCGCCTGCTGATCCGCCTTCTCCGTAGTGAGCTTCTCGAGACCCGCGAGTATCGCCCGGATGCGCTGGTCGTTCTCGTCACGCAGTCGAGCGAGTTGCACTTGCTCCGCTTTGGCACGCAGGATCCGTTCCAACGACTCGGAAAGCAGGCGCAAGCCCTCCTCGCTTGCGCGCTTCGCGCGGGCCAACTCGTCGTGCTCGACCTTTCGTTGCATCAGCTCGACCAGGCCGTTGGTGAGCATCGTCAATTGCGAGCCATCGACCTTCGACTCAACTACTGCCGTCAACGCTTGAATCCTGGCGTGTATATCTTCGCGCGCCTGGCCGTGCAGACGGCCCACCTCCGCCGCAAGCGCGTCCAAGTGCTTAGCATTCGCAAGCGTTGCATAGGCGCGACCGAGGTCGGCATCCATTGCGTCCATCCGCTCCGAAGTCAACCGCTGCGCTCGCTCGGTCTCCGCGCGTGTCGCCGTGACCAGCCGGTCCGCGCGTTGGATGGATTCACGATGCCGGTGAATCGACGCCGCGTCGAGCGCCGCGACGCGCTCGGCAATGCGACGGTTAAGTTGCGCAAAGGCATCCTCGATCGCGGTCGCCATCGCGTTGGCGCCGCGATGGGATTCAAGCCGCTGATGGGCCATCACCGCTTCGAGCCGCTCGTGATTGCGCACGAGATCCGGCAGGCGCAGAAGGTATTGTCCAATACCGAGCAACCGCCCGAGGATGGGGACGCGCCGGGCCGTTCGCAGCGCGAAGGCGAACGTCAATCCATCGACCGGCATGGCGGCGACCCTGCCCTCCGCCGAAAACCTCAGGCGACCCACGATGTCGGTCTTGGCCAGCGCGCCTGTACGCAACTTCGCGAGATAAGTCGAGAACCCCTCCGGGTCGGGGGGGCGGCGCAGGATGCCGGAGTAGGCGTTGCGGACGAAGTCCTCGTCGTGATAGCGGAGAAAGTCGTCGAGGTGGTAGCGCGGCTTCTGTTCGATGTCCCCTTCACTCTCGCGCTGGCGCGGAACAGCAACCCGGACCGTCTCGAACTCCGCCAGGCCCTTCTCCGTGGCCGTGCGCGAATGGCCCGATCGTCCGACTTCCGCAACGATCGCCGCATGCTCGCCGCGCAGGCGATCCATGATGGTCGAAACTTCGATCTCGATTGGGGTGGGCGTCATCTGCATGGCCAGTGAAAGTGCGACGGCACGGTCCGGAACCCAATATTCATTGGTCCCTGCGCGACACGTCGAACTCCTCTTCGCGTCGTCCCCCGGTCACCGCCGAACCCGGAGGTGATGCCTGCACCGTGCACGCCTGCCACGATGACGATACCTCGAGTGCGCATGCGCCGATACTGAGCGGGCGGTTGCCGCGAACGACCTGGAACACGAGCGCTCGATCCCACCAGTCGAAGTTGGCAACAGTGTGCGTGTCACCTTCGTGCAAGGCCGCAGCCACGCTATAGCTGCCGGCGCCCAATGCCAGCGATGGAAAGCTGAATTCGATGCAGGTCCGCTCACCCGCAGGTAGGTGCGATCGGCTTTGCCCCAAATGAAATGTGTTGGTGCCGAAGACGTCGTTTCCCATCCGGTCTCGAATCAAAACGCCCACCGTCAGTTCACGCACCGGAGCGCGAACGGCAATCGTGATGCGCAGCTTCGCGGAGTCGCCGCTGCGCACCGACCGAGCCGACTGTTCTTCAACGAGCAGGTCGATGTGTTCGATCGCGGCGTCCCCAGTTCCCGATCGCGTGATCTTGCGCCCCGTCGTTGTCTCCGTCTGTCGGATTTCATACCCGACGCGCTGCGCGGCGATCATCGCGTTATAGTAATCGAGGATGGCGTCCGGTGAACCGTCACGGACCAGCAGGCCCTGGTCGAGCAGCAGCGCCCGGTCGCAAAGCGTCTTGACGGCACCGGGATTGTGCGAAACGAACAACAGCGTCGTCCCCTGGTCGCGAAACCGGCGAATGCGATCGAAGCTCTTGTGCTGGAAATAGGCGTCGCCGACGGACAACGCCTCGTCGATGATGAGGATGTCGGGGCGCACGGCAGTTGCCACGCTGAACGCCAGCCGCACCTGCATTCCGCTCGAATACGTGCGCACCGGTTGATCGACATAATCGCCGATCTCGGCGAACGCCTCGATTTCTTCCATGAGCGCACCGAGACGTGCGGCGGGGATTCCGAGGATATGGCCCGCCATCTGCACGTTCTGGCGGCCGGTGAACTCGGGATGGAAGCCAATTCCAAGTTCCAGCAACGCGGCAACGCGGCCACCTGTTTCGAAAGTTCCGTGTGTCGGCCGAATCGTTCCTGCCAGCAACTTGAGCAAGGTGCTTTTTCCCGCACCGTTGGCGCCTACGATACCCACGGCGGTCCCGGGCGCGATGTCGAAATTGATGTCGCACAATACCCAGTTGAGTTCGTGTCGCGTGCCCGACCCCAGCCACTCGGAAAGGCGCCCCCACTTGTGCGCGTAGCGCTTGTACGCCTTGCCCAGTTCGCGGACGCGCAGGTAGCCCATCACAATTCGTCCACGATTTCGGCGCTCAACCGGCGGAACGCCACGAAACCCAACAGCAGCAGCGCCACTGCCACGAGCGCCGGGTATGCAAGTGAAGCCCACGGGGGAAGCCTGTTGTCGAGCAGAACCGCCTGCGCAAACGTGACGATTGGCCAAAACGGATTCCATTGAAGCACCTCGGCGAACGCACCGGGCAACGCGCGTGCCGGATACACGATGGGTGTCAACCAGAACCAGAACTGCAGCACGATCGCAGTCGACTGCTCGACATCGCGATAAAACACGTTGACGGTGCCAAGCAGCACGCCGAGACCCATCGCCAGTGCGACAACGAGGATCACCACGGGCAGCATGGCGAGGATAGATGGCCAGGGAAAGCTGCCAACAATCAACAGGAAGGCGACGAACAGGGCACTGACGACCGCAAAGTTCACGAGACCGGACAGGGCGACGATGACGGGCAGTGCCAGCTTGGGCAGATTTACCTTCTTGAGCAGTCCGGCGTTTTGCACGAATACGCCGACCGAACGATTGAGCAGATCGCTGAACAACTGCCAGAGTAGAATTCCGGCACACAGGTAGATGCTATAGGCGAACCGGGAGTCGTGCCCCGGCAGCGACGGCCTCATGATCTCCGCGAAAACCAGCGTGTAAACGAGAATCAGTGCGAGCGGCTGCGCGATGGCCCAGAACCAGCCGAGCTGCGTGCCCAGGTAGCGCGAAACGAAATCGCGCTTGACGCTGGCGGCGATGAAGCCGCGGAAGTTCCAGCACTCGCGCAGCATGCCGATGCGAATTGTGGGGACGAATGCCAAGGGGCGGCTTCAACCCGCTACCGGGACGTCGCCGCGGCGGGCGTGCAGTCGCCGACGCCATATGCCGATGAGACCGGCGCTCAGCCTCATGGAGATGGCTGAGCGCGCGTTGTGCTTGCGTCGGCCAACCGGCGTCGATCCGACAATTGCGCGCGACAACTTGAGCAGGATCCGCAATGTAAATTGGCTCGTCAAATCCGCCGGAACGTTCGTTTTGTATCCTAACATCGTTTGAACTTTGGGATACGCGGCCGTCCCCGTGCTCGACCGCTGCGCGGCATATAATCGGCATGTGCCGAGCCGGCACTTCGTTACACCACCCGATGGCGCGTCCACCCACTTCGTCCGGCCCCGACCTCGACCGCATTCTGGCCGCGATCCGCGAGGAAGCCATGCGGCGCGGCGCGACGCAACGTCCGCACGTCGACGCGCGGGCGCTGCCGGCGGACAGCGGCGCCTTTGCGCGCCGGCCCGCGCTGTCGGGCGACCCCCGGCATGTACGCGATTTCGTCGCGCTGTCGAGCGAGGCGCTGCTCGATGCCGCGTATCGCACGCTGCTCAACCGCCCGCCGGATGCGAAGGGTGCCGCCAACTACCGGCGTGCGCTGCGCACCGGTCGCCGCGGCAAGATCGAGGTGCTCGGTCGAATCCGGTTCTCGTCGGAAGGACGCCGACACGGCGTGCGCGTCGCCGGCTTGATGCCGGCGCTCGTACTGGCGCTCGCGTATCGCATACCCGTGGCCGGCCCGTTGCTGGCCGGATTGACCACGCTGCTGCGCCTGCCCGCTCACCTGCGCGACCGCAGCGGCGTCGAGCGCATTGCGCAGGAAACCGCCAGCGAGATCGAGGGCTGACGGTGGCCGGGTGCCCGCACGCGCTGCCGGCAGGCACCGGATGCGGATAGTCGTCGCCAGCGTCCAGGTGCCGTACATCGCCGGCGGCGCGGAGATCCTGGCGCGTGGACTGGTCGACGCCTTGCGCGCCGGCGGACATGCAACGGAACTCGTCACACTGCCGTTCCGCTTCTTCCCCGGCGCCGAAGTCGAACGCGCGATGACGGTGTGGGAAGGCGAGGATTTCTCGCGCCTCAATCTGTACGAGCCGGACCTGGTCGTCTGCCTCAAGTTTCCCGCGTATGGCCTCGCCCATCCGCGCAAGGTCGCCTGGTTGCTGCATCAGCATCGTGCCGGCGACGCGGCCCAGGCGGCGGCATCGCCAGCGGAGTCCACGCTGGCGCGCGCCGTCGAGATCTTCGATCGCCAGCATCTCGCGACATGCCGCCGCTTCGCGATTTCGCGGCGGGTCGCGGATCGCCTGGCGGCCACCACCGGCCTCGCCGCTGACGTGCTCTATCACCCGCCGTATGAGCCGGAGCGTTTCCATACCGCGGAGGCGATGCCCTATGTGCTGATGCCGAGCCGGCTCGAGGACGGCAAGCGACAGGAGCTGCTGGTGCGCGCGATGGCGCTCGTGCGTACGTCGGTGGGAGCGCTGCTCGTCGGTGAAGGCGGCCAGCACGGCCGTCTCGCCGGGCTGGTCGCCGAACTCGGACTGCAGTCGCGCGTGCGGCTGCTCGGCGCAGTGTCCTGGGACGAGCTGCGCGCGATGTACGCGCACTCGCTCGCGGTGTTCTTCGGCCCCTTCGACGAGGACTACGGCTACGTGACGCTGGAGGCGATGCTGTCGCACAAGCCGGTCATCACCTGCACCGACTCGGGCGGCCCGCTCGAGTTCGTCGAAGACGGTGTCACCGGCGCGGTGGTGTCGCCGGAGCCTGCTGCCGTGGCGGCGGCCATCGACGCGCTGTGGTCGGATCGCGCGCGCGCGCGGCGCCTGGGCGAGGCCGGCCACGCACGCTACCGGGCGCTCGACCTCAACTGGGCGCGCGTGGTCGAGCGCCTGACGGCGTCGCCATGAAGATCGGCATCGTCGCGCCTTCGCCCGTGCCGTTCATGCAGGGCGGCGCGGAACGGCTCTGGTGGAACCTGGTGGGCCACCTGAATGTGCACACGGGCCATCAGGCCGAGCTCCTGAAGCTCCCCTCCCCGGAGCATGACCTGCCGGCGCTGCTGGCGAGCTACGAGGCGTTCGCGGGGCTCGACACGACGCAGTTCGACCTGGTCATCACCGGCAAGTACCCGGCGTGGATGGTCGCGCATCCGCGGCACGTCTGCTACATGCTGCATCGG
>JBDTNR010000219.1:0-6116 GCA_039933655.1 Betaproteobacteria bacterium
AGAATGAGGACGACGACGGCTGGGCGGTCGAAATGACGAAGGACGGCGAACAGGATCCGGCGCTGGTCGGCCCTTGGACGATGGGCCGAGACAAGAAAAACCCTAAGCCACTCGATGCCACGGCTTTCAGCACGCTGGTCAAGACAGCGCACGAGGTTCGCCGCCGACATGAGCAGCATTTGCACGCGCTTCTGCACAAGAAGGTCATCGTCAGCAGCGGGAATCGCGAGATCATCGTAACCTTGGATATCGTTGTCGAGGATGAGTCGCCCTCCGCACTGTTGGCCGCAAGACCGGCGCTGGAGCCCGACGGTGCGCCACTGGCGGAGGTTCGTGTTGGCCCGTCCTTCAAATTGACCGTCGCCAGCGCGCGCGCGTGGATCGACGACGGCTATCGCCGGCCGGAGTGATTTCCACGAGGGGTCGGCTGCCGACTTCCGTAGCTGTTAAGCAACTGTGTTCATTGTCAAGCTGATTTTATGGTCTGCGTATGCTTGGCTGCGTCCCACATTGCTTGATCTCTGAGCATGGCGTTGAGGATGGTCAACAGTTTGCGCATGCACGCAACGGTGGCGACCTTCTTCGGCTTGCCCGCGGCGATCAGCCGGGTGTAGAAGATGTTGATCGCAGGGTTGTGCTTGATCGCCGCCATCGTGGCCATGTACACCACCGTGCGCACGTCACCGCGACCGCCCCAGATGCGACGCTTGCCCTTGCGCGGACCCGAGTCGTCGGCCAGCGGTGCAACTCCGACGAGTTTTGCGATCTGGCGACGCCCCAAGCGCCCGAGCTCCGGTAGCGCCGCGGTTAACGTCAGGATGGTCACCGGCCCCACGCCCTTGACGCTGTTCAACAGCGTGCACTGGTCCTTGAAATGCTTGTCCAGGTGGTCATCCACGTCCTGGTCGATGACCGCGAGCTGCTTGTCCAAAATCTTGAGTACGCTCTTGATGCTGCGTACAGCACGTTTGCCAGCCTGCTCGAGGCGATTGCTCTCGGCCACCCGCATGTCTACGAGCTGCCTGCGCCGCGTCATCAGCGCGGCCAGCTCCTGGCGGTGCTCGTCGATCATCGAGGTGATGTACTTGGCGCGATCCTTGTGGCGCGCCAGCACGTCGCTGAAGTCGCGCAGGATGCGTGCATCGACCCGATCGGTCTTGGCCAGCACGCCCATGGACTTGGCAAAGTCGCGCGCCTGCCTGGGATTCACGCGCGCGATGGTGATTCCCGCTGCCTGCAGGGCGCATACCAGCCCACGTTCGTAGCCGCCGGTGGCCTCGATGACCACCAAGTCCACTCTGGCGTCCTTGAACTTCGCGATCGCCGCGTTCCATCCATTCGCATCATTGTCCACGCGCTGATTCTCGGTGCCCATGCAAACATCGAGATGCTGCTTGGATACGTCGATCCCAGCGTTCGGACGTTGATCGCGATTCGCTACCCCACCTTGCGGATACATGTTCATGATTGGCAACTGTTCGGGCTACACGGTTGGATGGAACGGGCCGGCGCGTTGACCGAGTGCTTAACAACGAGCTCGCGGCTCCAAGGGTTGTCAGGTTTGGCGCGCCGACCACGAAGAACGCCGGGGCGTGGGATTGTGGCCAAGTGGACAGATCGAGCTATCGCTCGAACCGGCTCGCTTGCCCACCCCGCTACCCCGAGTATCAAAGTAGACCTCATTCAAAAGACAGAACCACAAAATCAAGGATACAAGGGTTGTGCGATGCCTGCCCTGACGCGCAGGCATGCGAGGACGTGCTGACGCCACGCGGGCAGGCGTCGCACAAGCCTCGAGGGAGGAAACCGCGGCATGCCCCGATGGCGTGCGGGGAAGCTAAGCGGCTATGGGGATTTGACGGGGCGCATGTGGGCGCGATGGCGCTAGCCGGTCACTGAATCGGCGGCTGAGATCGCGTCGATGCGTGATGGCGATGATCGGAGGCGGGATTCGGTGATGCCGCCGAGGCCGCGAATTGCGGTTCTGGCTGGTTAGAGCAAAGCCGTCCGCTATCGGCGGTGGCCGACGCAAAGCGGACGTAGTGTTGATGCAACCGAAGCCGGTGCTCATGCCGCAACTCGCAACGTGGGTGGTGCGCGAATTGGTTGGCCGCGAGCGAAGGTCTCGACGATGCTCATCGCGGTACCGCAGTGCGGGCAGACGAAGATAGGTGGCATGAGGGCGACCGGCGCTGCGGCGGATGTTGGTGGTTCGACCGCGGTCGGAACGACGTGCAGCAGTTCGCGCGCCTGGGCGAGATGCTCGCGGCGCCCGGCATTGGCGAGCAGGCCGTAGTGGCGAATGCGGTGGAAGCCGCCGGGTAGAACGTGCAGCAGGAAGCGGCGCATGAACTCGTCGGGACTGAGGGTCATCGCCTTGTAGCGCGTCTTCCCGGTGGCGCGGTAATCCTTCCAGCGGAAGCTGACGCCGCGCTCGTCGTGGCTTCATCAAGGACGGCAGCACCGCGACCGCGGTCGCGAACGCCAAAAAGTTCACCAGGGTCTACCGGCTGGCCGACGCCAAGAACCCGCCGCCGATGAAGTTCATCGATGTTTCCGGCAAGACTTTCAATACCATCGGCGGCAACGACTTCAGCTTCTTCACAGACATCAACGAGATCGTCCAGGAAGAGCCGAACGACGCCTACAGCCCGGAAATCCTCGGCATGCTCGCAGCCATCGGCATCGAGAAGGGCAAGCCCTTCAATCCGGACGCAAAGCTCAAGAAGACGCTCACCGAAGCCGTGGCCGTGGGCAATGCCACCGCGCGCACCATCGCCTTCAAGCCCCGGATGAAGGAGGCCTACCTCAATCCGGGCAGCGCATGGTTCTTCCCGTTTGTCGGCGGCAGCTACGCGTTTCTCTCGCAACCAGGCGTGCGCAACCTAGCCGCACGCGTCCTGTACTCCTACAACTACACCGGCGTCACGCCGGCGATGGCGTTCGAAATGGTGGGCATCGGCTCGCAGTACATCATGGGGACCATTGACTCCAAGGGTGTGGCGCTAGACGGCGCCAAGACCTACAAGGTCCAACTGCCACCGAACATCCGAGCCAAGGATTTCCGGTCCTTCGTCGTGTATGACAGCCAGACCCGCTCGATGCTGCAGACCGATCAGCCCTTCTCAAGCATAGGCACCGCCAGCAAAGACATCGAATTCAATGCCAATGGTTCGCTGGATGTCTGGTTCGGCCCGACGGCCCCCAAGGGGCATGAAAAGAATTGGGTCCAGACCGTTCCCGGCAGGGGCTGGGCTACGGTGTTTCGCCTGTATGGGCCCGAGAAGAGCGGGTTCGACAAGACCTGGAAGCCGGGTGAGCTCGAATTGCAGCAGTAACAAGATTCGAAATGGCTGGCTCGGCGGGGTCGTCATCGACCTCGCCGCAAAACCGAACAGTGACGGCTCCTGCACCCTGCGCTTTGGCGGATGTACGGCCAGCACCTAGAACTGCCTGCCGATCAACACCTTGCAATCGTCGGAACGCTTGCGTTGCTGCCGCGTTTTTTTGGCTTCAGCCAAAATGGTGACGGCCTGACGCTCGGCCTCGAATCGCGATCGCCGCTGCTCATGGTCCAGCCGTCCTATGCACCAGAGACGAAGCTGTTCGGTGGCCAGGCGTCGATTGGGCTCGGAATCGGGTATGGCTCGAACACTACTAGTACGTCAACTGGTTAATTTCGAAACATGGTGACGACCGAGCTTCTGATCTGCTTGCTGCCGAGTGAACATCCATTGGATCGTTCGGTGTTCAGCATTGCGTCGTTGCTGCCAAGCGGCCACCTCGCGTTCGAACGTCGGCCGGTCGCCGATGCGGCGATTCAGACATTGCCGGCCGAGCGCGGCGATCTCGATCTCGGCCATGTTCCGCCAGCTGACGTGCTTCGGGGTGTAGTGGAAGGTCACGCGCCGCAGCAGGTGGTGCGCGGCCTTCGCGCCCAGCGCCTCGAGGCGACGGGAGACTCGGCCAACGGGATTGTCGGGCTGGCGCTGGCCAACGGGCTCAAGTTCACGACCGGAACCATCGAGGTCGACTTGAGGGGAAAGGACGGCTGGGGACGCAGCTTCCTGGGCGTCGCCTTCAATGTCGCCGGCGAGAAGGCGTTCGAGGGCGTGTACTTCCGGCCGTTCAACTTCAAGGCGGACGAACCGTTTCGCGGACGGGCCGTCCAGTACATCGCGTGGCCGACCCATACGTGGGAAAAGCTGCGCAGGGAACGCACCGGCAAGTTCGAGGCGCCGATCAAACCGCTGCCCGACCCGAATGGCTGGTTCCACGTCCGCGTCGAAGTCGCAAAGGACCGGGTGCGCGTGTTCGTCGACCGCGCTTTGGAACCCTGCCTCACCACGACTCGTCTGGCGCAAGCCCATGGCCAGGCCGTCGGTCTGTTCGTCGACAGCGCGGACGGGATGTACGCGAACCTCAGAATCACGCCCGATCGATGACCGGATGCACGGCGTCGCCGCCTCAGGTTGCACCTTCGCTGCGTGCCTGCCCTACTTATCGCCGATGACGTCGGCGCCCTTCGGCGGCGTGAACTGGAAGAGTTCGGCGGCGAGCTTCGGATTGCGCTCGAAGCTCGTGAAGCGGACGACGCTCCTCTGCCCGAACGCATCGAGGAGTTCGAGCGCCGCCAGGCCCCGCGTATCGAAGCCCAGCCGGATTTCCGCAAACGTCGTTTCCTTGTTCAGCGGGGTGGCGGACAGCCAGTCGAGGCCGTCGGCGACCGGCAGTTCCTTCCACGCGAACGCCCGCTCGACGTCCTGATTGCCCGACAGCAGCGCGGCCGGCGTGGACCCGAGCGCGTCGCCGACCCTGCGGACGATGACCTGGTTCAAATCCTCGTCGAAGACCCAGACGCGCTGGCCGTCGCCGACGAGCAGCTGCTTGTACGGCTTGGCGACACTCCAGCGGAACTTGCCCGGGCGCTCCAGCAGGAACTCGCCGGCAGCGCTTTGCGTGACGCGGCCGTTTCTGTCGGCGACGGTCTGCGTGAACTGCGCGCGCGCGGTCTGCGTGTCGCGGACGAACGTCCGCAGCCGGTCGATCGTGGCCGCCTCGACAACAGTTGCCGCAAGCGCGAACGCAAGCGCCGCCACGGCCACGCGCGGTGTCATTTGAGCGCCCCGAACTCGGTACCGGGGATGTGCGCCAGGCAATTGCCCACCGCGTCGAGAATCAGATAAGTGTGCAACAAGCCGCCCTTCTCCTTGCGTCCCGCGACGTCCTTGTACTGATGAGCATAGACACGCCACGAGTCGTATTCGTTCTCCGCGTCGTACGTGCAACCCGACACGAACGCGTTGGGCCCGCAGAAATCCCGGGGCAGCATCGACCGTGTCCGGTCGATCGCCTGCGCTTCGGTGATGCGCGGGGCAGGCGTCGGAATGCCGCGCGGACAATAGACCGGTCCGTCGAGGTAGACGTCGACCGGCCCCGCGAGCACGACGCTCACCGCGCAGCCGGCAAGCGCGGCCACGCATAGTCGCACGGTCCAGGTCACGCGTCGGCCTTGCCGGCCGGAACCAGCACGTCGCGGTTGCCGTTGGTCTGCATCGGCGACACGAGTCCCGATTTTTCCATCTGCTCGATCAGCCGCGCGGCGCGGTTGTAGCCGATGCGCAGGTGGCGCTGCACCAGCGAGATCGACGGCCGCCGCGTCTTCAGGACCAGCGCGACGGCCTGGTCGTACATCGGGTCGGCCTCGGCGTCGCCGCCTTCGACCGGCACGCCGTCGTCACCGTTGCCGCCCGCCACGCCACCTTCGAGCAGGCCCTCGATGTACTGCGGCTCGCCCTGGCTTTTGAGGTGCTCGACGACGCGATGCACCTCGCTGTCGGAAACGAACGCGCCGTGCACGCGCAGCGGATAGCCGGTGCCCGGCGGCAGGTACAGCATGTCGCCCTGCCCGAGCAGCGCCTCGGCGCCCATCTGGTCGAGGATCGTCCGCGAGTCGATCTTGCTCGCCACCTGGAAGGCGATTCGCGACGGAATGTTGGCCTTGATGAGGCCCGTGATGACATCGACCGACGGCCGCTGTGTGGCGAGGATCAGGTGAATGCCGGCCGCGCGCGCCTTCTGCGCGATGCGCGCGATCAGTTCCTCGATCTTCTTGC
>JBDTNR010000220.1:0-6107 GCA_039933655.1 Betaproteobacteria bacterium
TGAGGGTCGCGGTTACCAGGCGAGGCGCTGATCGAACTCGTACGCCGGTGCCGGCTGGGCGTGGGGATCGAAGTCACCCGGTTCGGCAGCGGGCAGATCCCGGAGGGCGGACCGCGGGCCGGCGCGATGCGCGGCGGGACGGTCGGCGGGATCCGCGCACTGGCTGTGTACGCGCAGGCAGGACTCCACCGCGCGCAGGAAGAGGCGCAGAGCGGCACCCTGTACCCCGGTGTGAACACCAGCCAATCGTCGGTCAGGCCTTGCAACCGCGCACGCAATGTGGCGGCGGACTCGACGACCATGAATTAAATGTCGAGACGGCCCTCGAAAGTGGGTGCCTCCATGCGAAGCCCCTGATTCCAATCGTTCGTCCATTTGTCTGGACCCAGCACGACGAGCAAATGGCGCGCCTTGGGACGCCATTTCAAGCCTTGCTCGACAGTGCCGATGAAGTCTTGGCGCATTGGCACACCCACGTATTCAGGTGGAAGCGGCCCCAGCCTGAGCAGCGCCTGCCCCTGCACCGCCACGTACACCACCGGCGTGTGTGGGAAGAGCTCTTTACGCTCGCGCACGACAAAGGCCAATGCCTCGGGACCACCAGCAATGATGACCGACGGCGGACGCGAGGCGTATTTGGCGCTCAGATAGGTGGCGAACCTGCGCTCGTGTGCGGCGCCGTGGAAGATTCGCACATCGAGAAACTCGCTGAATACGGTGGCGTTGACATGGTGCCGCTCTCCCAGCACCTGCATCATGCTCTTATCGAATTCGATGTTTGCCGTCAGCAGGCGGCCGTCGGAATACAGCACCAACACGTTGCCGGACGGAATCCCCGAAGCCGCTTGCGGAAGGACCGCCAGCAAGCACAGCATCAGCGTCCAGGAAAACCGCGAACCGCGTGAATCGCATTGGCTTGGCGGCGAGCGATGGGCTGCTTGATCCGTCGGACGGGTGCAGCGAATGATGCTGAGGAAACACACGAAGGCAGGCTCTGGATTTCTCAAAAGAGGCGGTGTGCGGCATCGGGACGTCTTTTCTGGGCGATTTCAACCGTGGGACAAATTTGGGACACTGCACACTAAGATCGCCAACGATCATGAATTGATCGCGGGGCCTACACCATTGATTTCATTTAGAGCCAACGGCCATCAATTACACTTCGCTTTGACACAAAATCCCGCGGTGGCAACACCGTGGGAGTTCGATTCTCCCTCCCGGCACCAACAACTTCGCGCGCGTCGGGGCCATAGCCGCATTCCATCGGCAGCCCAAGCTCATGCCCAACGCAACGCGAAATCGCCTGCGGCTCGCCGCGGGCGAATCGGCTGGGGACACGATTGCTGCCGGTTGGCATCAAGCGGCATCGGACGCCCCCTCCGATGAATCGATACGATGGCGCCTGAACGTCGGCACGGAGTCGCAGGACGATGACTTACACGCTGCAGGACTTCGACTTCGAACTGCCGCCGGACCTGATCGCGCAGGTGCCGGCGGCGCAACGCTCGGCGAGCCGGCTGCTGCACGTCGACGGTGTCCGGCTTGCCGACCGTGCGTTCCGCGACCTGCCGTCGCTCCTGAACGCAGGCGACCTGGCCGTGTTCAACGACACGAGAGTCATCAAGGCGCGCGTGTTCGCGCAAAAGGAGTCCGGCGGCAAGGCGGAATTGCTGGTGGAGCGGATCGTCGCCGCCGACGAGGCGTGGGCACAGGTGCGCGCTAGCCACGCGCCGAAGCGCGGCGCCGTGCTGCTGTTGCCGGGCGGCGCGCGTGCCCGCGTCCTCGAACGCGACCACCGTTTCTTTCGCCTGGCCTTCGAAGGGGCCGGACCGCTGCACGACTGGCTCGAACGGTACGGCGCGATTCCGTTGCCACCGTATGTCGGGCGTGCCGCGGACGCGGCCGACGCCACGCGCTACCAGACGGTGTACGCCCGCGCCCCGGGTGCCGTCGCCGCGCCGACGGCGGGGCTGCACTTCGACGCGGGCGTGCTGGCGGCCCTTGCCGCGCGCGCTGTCGAGTCGGCCTTCGTCACCCTGCATGTCGGCGCCGGGACCTTTCTTCCCGTGCAGCACGAAGACCTTGCGCAGCATCGGATGCACACGGAAGCCTATACGCTGCCGGCGGCGACGGTGGACGCCATCGCCGCCACTCGCGCACGCGGCGGGCGCGTCCTCGCGGTGGGCACGACAACGGTACGCGCGCTGGAATCCGCGGCGCGCTTGCCGGGCGGACTGCGCGAAGGACCGGGCGAAACCGCGCTGTTCATCACGCCCGGCTATCGTTTCGCTGTCGCCGACCTGCTGCTGACGAACTTCCATTTGCCCCGCTCGACGCTGTTGATGCTGGTCAGCGCGTTCGCCGGATTCGCCGCGATTCGCTCCGCCTACGCCCACGCGGTGGCCGCCCGTTACCGGTTCTACAGTTACGGTGATGCGCTGCTGCTGGAACGGGACAAGGCCTCCGGTCCGGCACAGTGACGCCAAAGCCCGACATATGCATTGTAAAAGCGTCGCCATCGGGCGACATTCGGCGCGCAATCGTCTAACAGTGCAACAAAACCTTGTTAACCCGAGCCGTTTGTCGGGAGTTGACTAGCCAGGAAGGCGTGAACGCGCTACTCTTGAGGCAACTGAATTCGTAGCGGAAATACCTTCGCATGGCTGTTTGGCGGGGGATTCCGCGATTCCATGAAGCCTCACTCTCTGCCCGCCATTGCGGCACGTGTCATTTTCGCCCTCGTCGCGGCCATCATGGTCGCCGCGCCGGCGTTCGCCGCCCGCATCGGCGTGCTGTCGAACAAGTACGCCACCGAGACCGCCGCGGACTTCAATTCGCGCATCCCGACGCATGTGTTCACGCCGGTCGACACGGCGACGACGATCCCGACGCTGCAGGCGCTGACATCGTCGTTCGACGTCATCCTCGTCTTCGAGGACTCGACGTACGGCAACGCCACTGCCGTCGGCAATGCGGCCGCCGCGTATGCCCAAAGCGGCCGCGTGGTGGTGATCGGCGCGTTCTACGACCAGGACCGCTCCGACGGGCTGCCGGCCAACTCGCCGCATGGATGGGGCGCGCTCGAAGGGCTCGATCCCAATACCACCGACGGGACCGGGACGCCGTACGCGTTGCGTACGCTCAATACGGCGACGATGCAGCGTCACGCGCTGACGACAGGTCTAACGGCGCTCACCAGTGCCAAGTTCGCCGGCGGCAACCAGCCGAAGCCGGGAACCACCGTGGTGGCCTGGTGGAACCAGCCGAATGCGCTTGGAAAGCCCGACCCCGCGATCGCGTTTCGCATTACCGGGCCCGCCTGCGTGGTCCAGGTCGCCATGGCCCCCAACTACCCGTCGACCGGCATCGCGGGAACCGACTATTCCGGCGACTACCATCGCGCCTGGAAGAACGCTTTCGACTTCGGTGCGAACAAGTGCGTCGCCACCACCCTCGACACCGCCACGTCGGATCCCGCCACGGTGCCGACGCTGTCGCAATGGGGTCTCGCGCTGACGATCCTGCTGGTCGGGGCTGTCGGTATGCTCAAGCGCCGCCGGCGCTCGCGCTAGTCGCTCGCACGGCGGCCGCTTTTCGGCCACCGCTTGGTTCCCCCCATGCGTTTCAACGTTCTCGCCACGTCAGGTCATGCCCGGCGCGGCCGCCTCACACTCGCACACGGCACCGTCGAGACGCCGGTGTTCATGCCGGTCGGCACGTACGGCACCGTCAAGGCGATGGCGCCCAACGAACTGGTCGAGATCGGGGCGCAGATCGTCCTCGGCAACACGTTCCACCTGTGGTTGCGCCCGGGGCTCGAAGCGATCGCCGCCCATGGGGGTCTGCACCGATTCATGGGCTGGGACCGCCCGCTCCTCACCGACTCGGGCGGCTTCCAGGTGTTCAGCCTGGGGCCGCTGCGCAAGGTCCTGGAGAACGGCGTGGCCTTTGCGTCGCCGGTCAACGGCGACAAGCTGTTTCTCACGCCCGAACTTTCGATGCAGATCCAAGGGGTTCTCAACTCCGACATCGCGATGGTGTTCGACGAGTGCACGCCCTATCCGGCCACGCACGAGGAGGCCTCGGAGTCCATGGAGCTGTCGATGCGCTGGGCGGCGCGGTCGCGCGACGAGTTCGCGCGCCTCGGCAACCTCAACGCGCTGTTCGGCATCGTGCAGGGCGGCATGTACGACGACCTGCGCGACGAATCGCTCGGCGCCCTGGTCGAACTCGATTTCCCGGGCTTTGCGATCGGCGGCCTTTCCGTCGGGGAGCCCAAGGAGGAAATGCTGCGCGTGATGAACCGGCTCGCGCCGCAGTTGCCGGCCGACCGGCCGCGCTACCTGATGGGCGTGGGCACGCCCGAGGATTTAGTCGCCGGCGTCAGCGCCGGCATCGACATGTTCGACTGCGTGATGCCGACCCGCAACGCGCGCAACGGCTGGCTGTTCACCCGCTTCGGCGACGTCAAGATCCGCAATGCGAAGCACCGGACGGACACCGGCCCGATCGACGCGACCTGCGGCTGCTACGCCTGCCGCAACTTCTCCCGCGGCTACCTGCACCACCTGAACCGCGTCAACGAGATCCTGGGTGCCCGCCTGGCCACCGTCCACAACCTCTTCTACTATCAGCAACTGATGGCCGAGTTGCGGGACGCCGTGGCGGCCGACGCGCTGTCCGCGTATGTGACGCGGTTCCGGAGCGATCGTGCCCGCGTGCTAGAATTCTGAGTTGTCCGCAGCCGTCAGCCTTTGGCCCTCCGGGGCCGGCTGAAACGGGCTGTCGGAAGCGCGCCCGCGAGGGCGCGGCCCGAAACAGCGAATGCCGCGGCCGCGCCACAAGTCACTGGAGGAATTTTTGTGTTGATCAGCCCCGCTTACGCTCAGGCCGCCGCCTCGTCCCCCGGCAGTGAATTGATGACGTTCCTGCCGATGATCGGCATCTTCGTCGTCTTCTATTTCCTGTTGATCCGCCCCCAACAGAAACGCGCCAAGGAAGCCAAGGCGATGCTCGAGGCGCTGCAGAAGGGCGACGAAGTGATCACCTCCGGCGGCATCGTCGGCAAGATCTCCAAGCTGACCGACCAGTACGCGGCGATCGAGATCGCGCCGAACACCGAGATCAACGTCCAGCGGACCGCGATCGCGCAGCTACTGCCCAAGGGCACAATGAAGGCGCTGTGACGGCCTTACGGCGGGGCCTTGCGCGCCCGCCCATCGCCGCGCCCGCCTCCGGCGCCGTTTCCCGCCGCTTCCCGCACGCCGCCGTCCGTCGGCAACGCAAACTTTCCGGCCGCACGCCATGAACCGTTACTCGCTCTGGAAGTACATCGTCATCGCAGTCGCCCTGCTGATCGGCGCGCTGTACACGCTCCCCAACTTCTTCCCGGAGGTACCTGCGGTGCAGGTGTCGTCGGCCAAGGCGAAGGTCGATTCGGCGCTGCTCGGCACCGTCGAGGACACGCTCAAGGCGGCGAACATTCCCTACCGCGGTGCGGCGCTCGACCCGACGGGCATCAAGGTCCGGCTGGCCGATCCCGACACGCAGCTCAAGGCCAAGGACGCGCTGCAATCGAAGCTCGGCGAAAATTACATCGTCGCGCTGAACCTGCTGTCGTCGTCGCCGCAATGGCTGGCCAGCGTCGGCGCGCTGCCGATGTACCTCGGCCTCGACCTCCGGGGCGGCGTGTACTTCCTGCTGCAGGTCGACATGAAGGCCGCTGTCGAAAAGGCGGGCGATCGTTATTCGACCGACCTGCGGTCGCTGCTGCGCAAGGAGAAGGTCCAGTACTCCGGCATCACGCGCGAAGGCGGCAACGTCGTCATGCGCTTCAAGGACGAGGCTGAACGCGTGAAGGCGCGCCTGGCCATCGAGAAGAACTACGCCGACCTGCAGTTCCGCGAGGCCGACGGCGGCAGCGGCGACCTGCGACTCATCGCCAGCCTGAAGCCCGAGGCGCAGAAACGCATCCAGGACGGCGCCGTCGCGCAGAACATCCAGATCCTGCGCAATCGCGTCAACGAACTCGGCGTCGCGGAACCGATCATCCAGCAGCAGGGCGCCGAGCGCGTCGTCGTCCAGCTCCCCGGCGTGCAGGACACCGC
>JBDTNR010000221.1:0-6100 GCA_039933655.1 Betaproteobacteria bacterium
GGCGAGCCTGCTGGCCGGCGCCGGCCGCATCTCGCCTGCGATCACGCCGTTCTCGCGGCCGCCGCGCCTGGCCTGGTTGTCGGCATTTCCGTGGACGCAACACGACCTCGCCGCCGGCGCCGTCATCGACGCGGCCGTGCGGCGCCTGGCGACCGCGACCGAGGTGGTGCCGATTGCGCTGCCGCGGGAATGGCGCGACGCCAATCTCATCCTGCGGACGATCATGCTGCATGAAGGCGCGCGGGCGCTCGGCGACCTGCAGGCGCGCGAGCGCGCGCGCCTGACGCCGGCGCTCAACGCGGCGCTCGACGAGGGCCGCAGCATTGACGCCGATCGCTACCGCGACGCGCAGGCCGCGCGGGCGCGGGCGATCGCCTACTTCACCGATTGGCTGGGCGAGTTCGACGCGATCCTGTCGCCGGCGGCGCCCGGACCGGCGCCGCACGGGCAGACCACGACCGGGGATCCATCGTGCTGCACGCTGTGGTCGCTGCTCGGCTATCCGGCGATGAATCTGCCGGCCGGCATGGCCGGCACGCTGCCCATGGGCCTGCAACTCGCAGCACCCCAGGGCCGCGACAACGCGCTGTTGTCCACCGCCACGTGGTGCGAGGCGCGGCTGCCGTTTCGCGGATTGGCGTAGCCGGGGCGGTTGACGGATCATGGCGAACCGATGAAGCGCGCCAAACTGCACCCGCCGGTCAAGCCGCGCAATCCGCTCGCGCGCTCGCCGCTGCTCGGCAAGGGCGGCGCGCACGGCAAGACGACGCGCGCCAGGCGCCGGCAGGCGAACGTGGACCTCTCGAAGCTCTCCCGTGACCCGCATTCCGAAGGATGACCCGACCACGCTGTGCCGCAGCGACTTGGAGTCGGGGCGGATGCGCTCGCTGTACATGGATGCGCTCGGCGGGCCCGGGCATGCGCTCGACGACGAGGCGCTGTCGAATTCGCTGACGGCGACGCTGCGCGCGCGGCCGAGAGGCGCGGGCTGGTGGATCTTCGCGTATGGCTCGCTGCTGTGGAATCCGCTCTTTCCGTTCGCCGAGGCGCGTCCTGGAACGCTCCGCGGATTGCACCGGCGGTTCTGTCTCTATTCGATGGCGTCGCGCGGCACGCGCGATGCGCCCGGCCTGGTGCTGGCACTCGATCGCGGCGGCGCGTGCACCGGCGTGGCGTACCGGCTCCCCGCGCCGGTGGCGATCGACGAACTGCACCTCTTGTGGCGCCGCGAAATGGTCGTGGGCTCGTACCGTCCCAAGTGGGTGCGCGTGCGCGCAGGCGACCGCGCAATCACGGCGCTGACGTTCACGGTGAAACACGACCATCCGCAATACGCGGGCAAGCTGCCGCTCGACGAGCAGGCGCGGGTGCTCGGCAGCGCGGCTGGCGCCTTCGGCTCGTCGCTCGACTACCTCGAGCGGACACGGGTGGCCCTTGTCACGCACGGGATCGTCGATCCCTATCTCGAAGGGCTCGCCGCGCGGGTGGCCCGGATGCGCGACGTGGCGGTGGATACGACCGGCTAGAGGTGAAGGTTCATTACGTTGTTTTTGTCACCCATGAATCCTGCTCATCTGTCGTTCCCGCGAACGCGGGAACCCAGTGACGTTTTTCATGCCTCGTGCAGAGTGGGCTCCAACGACGCTTTCGTCCCCTTCTTCGCGGGGGCGACGGCGGGTGGCATGACGATGCCGCATGGGAACGTGAAACAACGTACTGAAGGTTGATGGCTAGATCGCGATGTGCCGGCCGCCGTCGACGCTGATCGTTTCGCCGGTAACGTAGTGCGCATCGGCGAGCAGGTAGTAGACGGCGCCGGCGATGTCGTCGGGCACGCCTTCGCGCTTCAGCGGCGTGTGCGAGATGATCCGCTGCCGCGACAGTTCGTCGAACGATTCGTCGTCGGGCCACAGCACGGGGCCGGGCGCCACGGCGTTGACGCGCACCTCCGGCGCGAGCTCGCGCGCCAGCGACCGCGTGAGGCCGACGAGGCCGGTCTTGGCCACCGAGTACACGACGTAGTTCTTGAGTGGGCGCTCGGCGTGGATGTCGGCGATGTTGACGATCGCGCCCTGCGCGCGACGCAACGCCGGAGCGGCGGCCTGCGCGAGGAACAGCGGCGCCCGCAGGTTGGTGCCGATGAGGTCGTGCCAGTTTTCCGCGGTGATCTCCCCGAGCGGCGTCGGGAAGAACGATGACGCGTTGTTGACGAGGAAATCCAGGCGGCCGAACGACTGCAGCGTCTGCTCGACGAGCGAGGGCAGTTTGCCGGTATCCAGGAGGTCGGCCTGGATCAGCGCCACCGAGTTGGCGCGCGCGTGATTGAGCTCGGCCTGCAGCAGCCGCGCTTCGCCAGCGGACGCGCGGTAGTGCAGCATGAGGTTCGCCCCGGCGCGATGCACGCGGCGGCAGATGGCCGCGCCGACCCGCTTGGCGCCGCCGGTGATCAGTACGACCTTTCCCTCCACCCCAGCGCTCCGGCGTTAGACTTCGGTTCCGCTGGAAATCTAGCACATCGACACTTCGCGTGCGACCGAGCCTCAACGCTTCGCTGCCCGAGCCGGATGCCGCCGCCCGCGCGCACAGCGAGCGGGTCGTGGCCGCCGTGCGCGGCGACATCGCCGCCGCGGGAGGCTTCGTGCCATTCGCGCGCTACATGCAGCTCGTGCTGTACGCGCCCGCACTCGGCTATTACGTGGCCGGCGCCCGCAAATTCGGCGCCGCCGGCGATTTCGTCACGGCGCCGGAAATGACGCCGCTCTTCGCGCAGGCGCTGGCCATGCCGGTGGCCGCGATCCTCGCCGCATCGCGGTCGCGCGAATTCGTCGAGCTGGGGGCGGGCAGCGGCGCGCTCGCCGCCGACCTGCTGAACGCGCTCGCGGCCGCCGACGCGCCGCCGTCCAGCTATCGGATCCTCGAGGTGAGCCCCGACCTGCGCGAGCGGCAGCGGGCGGCGATCGCGCAACGCGCGCCATCACAGCTCGCGCGCGTCGAATGGATCGACGCCGTGCCGGTGACGATCGACGGCGCCGTCGTGCTCAACGAAGTGCTCGACGCGGTGCCACCGCACCTCGTCAGCCGTCGCGGCGAATGCTATTTCGAGCGAGGTGTCGCCTGGAACGACGGCCTGCGCTGGGACGAGCGACCGCTGACCGATCCGGCATTGCGCGCGCTCGCGGCCGAACGCTTTCCGGCGATCGGCGATTTCACGAGCGAGATCAATCCGGCGGCGGAAGCGCTGGTCGAGCTGCTCGCGCGGCGGATGGCGGGCGGCGCCCTGCTGGCGATCGACTACGGCTTTCCGCAACGCGAGTACTACCACGAGCAGCGCAGCGACGGCACGCTGATGGCGCATTACCGCCATCGCGCGCTCGCCGATCCGTTCCTGTGGCCGGGGCTCGCCGACCTGACGGCGCACGTGGATTTCACGGCCATGGCGCTGGCCGGCGAGCGCGGCGGCCTGACGGTCGTGGGTTACGGACCGCTCGCCGCGTTCCTCGTGGGCGCCGGGATACTCGACCGCCTGCGCGAGCGCGGCGAGCCGACCTGCCCCGCCTATCTGCGCGAGGCCGCCGCGGTGCAGAAGCTCCTGTCGCCGGCCGAGATGGGCGAGCTCTTCAAGGTGCTGGCTTTGGCGCGAAGCGATGGTATCGTGTGGCCATACTTCGCGGCCGCCGATCGCACGCATCGCCTGTGAGCATCGTCGTGGCGCTCGTCGATTGACAGTGGGGTCGCGCGAAGGCAGGTTGCAATTCAGGACTGCGATTACGTATCGATCCCCGGTCATCGCCCTTCGTCCGCTTGGCCTGCGGGCGCCGGGCCGTCGGCGGCCAACGAGCGGGACGCGCGCGGGTTTTCGATTGCGGCGCTGCAATGGAGGCGGGCGGCGGAAGTCAAGGTGCGCGAGACACCGGCCGCGGCCCCGCTGCGGAGAAGGAGGAGTTCGATGGCGAGGCCGCGTTCGGGGAGTCGTTCCGCCGGCCGGAAACTTCGCCCGCATGACCGTGTAGGCGCCTTTGAGCCGCGCACCGCGGACGCGCCATCGCCAACGACGTCGAACGAGGAGCACGCATGGGCATCCTGAACGATCATGATCCGGTCGAGACGCGGGAGTGGGTCGATTCGCTCAAGGCGGTCGTCGCGCACCAGGGCGTCGAGCGGGCGGGTTTCCTGCTCGCGCAGCTGCGCGACGAGGCGGGGCGCCTCGGGGCTCCGGTGGCGTTCAATCTCACGACGCCCTACCGCAACACGATCCCGCCCGAACAGGAAGCGAAGTCGCCCGGCAATCGCGAACTCGAGCACAAGATCCGCTCGGCGATCCGCTGGAACGCGGTGGCGATCATCCTGCGCGCGAACAAGGATTCGTCGGAACTCGGCGGCCACATCGCGAGCTTCCAGTCCTCCGCGCTGCTCTACGACATCGGCTTCGGCCACTTCTGGCACGCGCCCGGCGAAAACCATGGCGGCGATCTCCTTTACGTGCAGGGCCACGTGTCGCCGGGCATTTACGCCCGCGCGTTCGTCGAAGGCCGGCTGACCGAGCAGCAGCTGCTCAACTATCGGCAGGAAACGGACGGCAAGGGCATTCCGTCGTATCCGCATCCGTGGCTGATGCCCGACTTCTGGCAGTTTCCCACCGTGTCGATGGGTCTCGGGCCACTGATGGCAATCTACCAGGCACGCTTCCTCAAATACCTCGAGGGCCGCGGCCTGGCGCAGACGTCGAATCGCAAAGTGTGGGCGTTCCTGGGCGACGGCGAATGCGACGAACCCGAATCGCTTGGCGCGATCTCGCTCGGGGGACGCGAAAAACTCGACAACCTGATCTTCGTCATCAACTGCAACCTGCAGCGGCTGGACGGTCCGGTGCGCGGCAACGGCAAGATCATCCAGGAACTCGAAGGCATATTTCGTGGCGCCGGGTGGAACGTCATCAAGGTCGTCTGGGGGTCGGGCTGGGACGCGCTGTTCGCCAAGGACCATGACGGCATCCTGCTGCAGCGGATGGAGGAATGCGTCGACGGGCAGTATCAGGACTTCAAGAGCAAGAACGGCGCCTATGTGCGCGAGCATTTCTTCAACACGCCGGAGTTGAAGGCGCTGGTCGCGGATCTTTCCGACGAGCAGGTCTGGAAACTCAGTCGCGGCGGGCACGATCCGTTCAAGGTGTTCGCCGCGTATACGGCGGCGGTGCGGCACCGCGAGCAGCCGACGGTGATCCTCGCCAAGACCGTCAAGGGCTTCGGCATGGGCGAATCCGGCGAAGGCCAGATGATCGCGCACCAGGCGAAGAAAATGACGCTCGACGCGCTGAAGCAGTTCCGCGACCGCTTCGACATCGCGATGCCGGACGACCGGATTGCCGACATGCCGTTCATTTCGCTCGCCAAGGACAGCCCGGAGTTCAAGTACCTGCAGGAGCATCGCGCCGCGCTCGGCGGCTACCTTCCGCAACGCAGGCGCAAGTCGTCGACGCTGCCGCCGCCGCCGCTCGCGACGTTCGAGCGCCTGCTGAAGGGCAGCGACGAGCGCGAGATTTCCACGACGATGGCGTTCGTGCAGATGCTCGGCACGCTGCTGCGCGACAAGACGATCGGCAAGCACATCGTGCCGATCGTCCCCGACGAGTCGCGGACGTTCGGCATGGAAGGCATGTTCCGCCAGCTCGGCATCTACTCGGCGGTCGGGCAGTTGTACAAGCCGCAGGACGCCGACCAGCTCATGTACTACCGCGAGGACAAGTCGGGGCAGGTGCTGCAGGAAGGGATCAACGAGGCCGGCGCAATGTGTTCGTGGATCGCGGCGGCGACGTCGTACAGCACGAACGACGTGCCAATGATCCCCTTCTACATCTACTACTCGATGTTCGGACTGCAGCGCGTGGGCGATCTCGCGTGGGCGGCGGGTGACATGCGCGCGCGCGGCTTCCTGATGGGCGGGACCGCCGGGCGCACGACGCTCAATGGCGAGGGGCTGCAGCACGAGGACGGCCACAGCCACGTGCTGGCGTCGACGATTCCCAACTGCGTGTCGTACGACCCGACGTTCGCGTACGAGGTCGTCGTCATCGTGCGCGACGGCATCCGCCGCATGTACGAGG